>NZ_JBJLRD010000060.1:0-24037 GCF_050871305.1 Kineococcus gypseus
CCTCCCCCCCCCCCCCCCCCCCCCCCCCCCCCCCCCCCCCCCCCCCCGCCCCCCCCCCCGGCCCGCCGCCGCCCCCCCGGGGGGGGGCGCCCCGGCCCCCCCCCCCCCCGGGCCCGCTCGGTCAGGAGCGGTCGTCGCCGGCGCTGATGACGGTGGTGGCCACCTCGCGCATCGTCAGGCGCTTGTCCATGGACGTCTTCTGGATCCAGCGGAACGCCTCCGGCTCGCTCATGCCGAACTGCGTCTGCAGCTTGGACTTGGCGCGGTCGACGAGCTTGCGGGTCTCGAAGCGGTCGGCCAGGTCGGCGACCTCGTCCTCCAGCGCCATGATCTGCTGGTGGCGGCTGACGGCGATCTCCACGGCCGGCAGCAGGTCCGCGGAGGTGAAGGGCTTGACCACGTAGGCCATGGCGCCGGCGTCGCGGGCGCGCTCGACGAGCTCGGCCTGGGAGAAGGCGGTCAGCAGCACCACCGGCGCGATGCGGGCCTTGACGATGCGCTCGGCCGCGGAGATGCCGTCCAGGACGGGCATCTTGATGTCCATGACGACCAGGTCGGGCTTGTGCTCCTCGGCCAGCGCCACCGCGCGCTCGCCGTCGCCGGCCTCGCCCACGACGTCGTAGCCGGCCTCGCGCAGCATCTCCACGATGTCGAGGCGGATGATCGCCTCGTCCTCCGCCACGACGACCCGGCGGGCGGGCGGGGTCGGGGTCGCGGCGGTGTCGGCAGTGTTGGTCACGCGCTCATCGTAGTGGGCGCGCCGCCGCGCGGGTCGCGCCACCCGCCGAGCGCACCACCCGCCGAGGGCGCCGCCCGGCTCGCGCGACCGGCGCGCCGGGCGCGCGGGGTCCGGGCGCCCGGGGGCGGGGCCGGTAGGGTGGCGCGCACCGCGGGCGGGCAGCGCCCGCGCGCGGTGCGCCCCGGTAGCCCAACCGGCAGAGGCAGTCGACTCAAACTCGACCCAGTGCGGGTTCGAATCCCGCCCGGGGCACCCCTCCCCCGCGGCCGCGCGCCGCGGGGGTCCAGCGCGGGCCGCGCTCAGGCGTAGGCCGAGGAGACCCCCGCGGTGGCGTCGCCGATGCGGTGCACGCGCACCGCGTTGGTCGAGCCGGAGATGCCCGGGGGGGCACCGGCGACGATGACGATCAGGTCGCCCTCGGTGCAGCGGCCCATCTCCCGCAGCCGGGAGTCCAGGGCCTTGACCATCTCGTCGGTGGTGTTGATGAACGGCGCGTTGTGCGGCTCGATGCCCCAGCTGAGCGCCAGGCGCCGCCGGGTGCTCTCCTCCGGGGTGAAGGCCAGCAGCGGGATGGACGAGCGCAGCCGCGACAGGCGGCGCGCGGAGTCGCCGGACTGGGTGAAGGTCACCAGCAGCTTCGCGTCGAGCTGCTTGCCGATCTCGGAGGCCGCCAGCGTCACCGCCCCGCCCTTGGTGTGCGGGGTCGTGCCCAGCGGCGCGATGCGCTCGGCGCCGTGGGTCTCGGTGTTCTCGATGATGCGCGCCATGGTGCGCACCGCCTCGTAGGGGAAGGCGCCCACGCTGGTCTCGCCGGAGAGCATCAGCGCGTCGGCGCCGTCCAGGACGGCGTTGGCGCAGTCGGAGGCCTCCGCCCGGGTCGGGCGCGGGCTGGTGATCATCGACTCGAGCATCTGGGTGGCCACGATGACCGGCTTGGCCTGGCGCCGGGCCAGCTCCACGGCCAGCTTCTGCACCAGCGGGACCTCCTCCAGGGGGAGCTCCACGCCCAGGTCGCCGCGGGCGACCATGATGCCGTCGAAGGCGGCGACCACGCCGGGCAGGTTCTCCACCGCCTGCGGCTTCTCCACCTTGGCGATGACCGGGACGGTCACGCCCTCCTCGTCCATGACCTTGTGGACGTCGTCGGCGTCGGCGGCCGAGCGCACGAAGGACAGCGCCACCATGTCCACGCCCAGGCGCAGCGCGAAGCGCAGGTCCTCGACGTCCTTCTCCGACAGGGCCGGCACGCTGACGGCCACGCCGGGCAGGTTGATGCCCTTGTTGTTGGAGACCGGGCCGGGCACGACCACCGTGGTGACCACCCGCGGGCCCTCCACGGCGGTGACCGCAAGGCCCACCTTGCCGTCGTCGATGAGGATGCGGTCGCCCACCGCCACGTCGCCGGTCAGGCCCTTGTACGTGGTCGAGCACACCTCCTTCGTGCCCACCACGTCCTCGGTGGTGATGGTGAAGCTGTCGCCCACGGCCAGCTCGTGCGGGCCGTCGGCGAAGCGGCCCAGGCGGATCTTGGGGCCCTGCAGGTCGGCGAGGATGCCGACGGAGCGGCCGGTGGCCTCCGCGGCGGCACGCACGCCCTCGAAGTTGGCACGGTGGTCGTCGTGGGAGCCGTGGCTCAGGTTCATCCGGGCGACGTCCATGCCGGCGTCCACCAGGGCCCGCAACCGCTCGGGACCCGCCACGGCGGGCCCGAGGGTGCAGACGATCTTCGCTCTGCGCATGGCACGACCCTATTGCGCCGCACCCCCGCGCCGCGCCGCGGGGCGCGCTGGAGACCGTTCGCGGCACGAACGTGACGGACCGCGCGGCGCGCGCACCCCCGGGGTGCGCCCCGGCGCGCGTGCGGGATGCTGCTGGCATGACGACGAGGAGCGGAGCCGGGCGCGACGAGGCCGTGCAGGGGACCGCGGTGGACCTGGAGATCGACGAGCTGATCGAGGAGGGCGTCGCCGACCTCGAGCACGAGTACGCCGTGTACGTGCGCCTGCACGCCGAGGCCGCCTGGCCCGAGGGGGCGCTGCGCGAGCTGGTCGCCGAGCTGCGCACCGCGCACCCGCGCATCGAGGCCGTCGACGCCCCCGAGCACGACGTGGTCATCAGCGTCGACGGCGACGGGCTGGACGCCGAGAGCGCCGCCCAGCGGGCGCTGGCGAAGGTGGCCGCCGCCGCCGCCGGGCGCGGGCTGGCCGGGCACGCCGCCGACGTGACCGTCATCAGCGACAGCGCGGTGTGGGCCTACGACCGGGAGACCGTCGCGAGCTGGTGAGCGCCGAGCAGCCGGGCGGGGGGGCCGGCCGGGCGACGGCACCGGCACCAGGGCCGGCGACGGGGCCGGCGACGGGGCCGGCGACGGGGCCGGACCACCCGCCGGTGCCCACGCTCGTGCCCGGCTCGTGGGGCGAGCTGCACGAGGCGCTCTTCGGCGACCCGTGGCCCGAGCGCGCCGGGCGCTACCACTCCACGGTGGTGCACCGCGGCGCCGCCTGCGCGGCGTGGGGCCTGCGCACCTCGGTGCAGCGCCTGGGGCGCGTGGAGCGCGAGACGGACCTGCTGCGCAACTTCCGCCGCTACTCGCGGGTGCCGTTCAAGCAGCAGGAGAACGACTGGGAGTGGATCACCCTGGCGCAGCACCACGGGCTGCCCACGCGGGTGCTGGACTGGACGTACTCGCCCCTGGTGGCGCTGCACTTCGCCACCGTCGACGTCGCGCGCCACGGGCAGGACGGGGCGGTGTGGAGCGCGGACTTCGCCGAGGTGCACCGGCGCCTGCCGGCGGCGGTGCGCTCGCAGCTGGAGGGCTCGGGCGGCACCGCGTTCACCGTGGACCTGCTGGGACGGGTGGCGCCCACCCTGGAGCGCTTCGACGCCCTGGACGGCGAGCCGTTCATGCTCTTCTTCGAGCCGCCCTCGCTGGACGAGCGCATCGTGAACCAGTACGCCAGCTTCTCGGTGCTCTCCTCCGCCCACCAGCGCACCGACGAGTGGCTGGCGCGCGCGCAGCCGCCGCTGCTGCGCAAGGTGGTGGTACCCGCGGCGCTGAAGCCGCTGGTGCGCGAGCGCCTGGACCAGGCCAACGTCACCGAGCGGGTGCTCTTCCCCGGCCTGGACGGGCTCAGCCGCTGGCTGACGCGGTACTACTCCAGCCCGCCGCGCCGCTGAGCGCGGCGGGCCGGGGCGCACCGCCGCCGGGCCCGCCCCCGTCGCCGGGCCCGCCCCCGGGGCCGCCCCCGTGGCCGGGGGGCGGGCCGGGCTCAGGCCGTCAGGGGCACCGCGTCGGCGCGGATGGGCGCCGGCAGGGCGGTGTCGCCCATGAGGTACTCGTCCACCGCGGCCGCGCAGGCGCGCCCCTCGGCGATGGCCCACACGATCAGCGACTGCCCGCGCCCGGCGTCGCCGGCGACGAACACCCCGGGGGTGGCGGTGGCGTAGCCGGGGGTGCGCGTGAAGCGGGTGCGCTGGTCCGGGCTCAGGCCCAGCTGGCGCACCAGGGGGCCCTGCTCGGGGCCGGCGAAGCCGATCGCGAGCAGCACCAGCTGCGCGGGCAGGTCCTGCTCGGTGCCCTCCACGGGGGTCCAGGTGCCGTCGACCTTGCGCACCTCGACGATGCGCAGGGCCTTCACGCGCCCGTGCTCGTCGCCGATCAGGGCCTGGGTGGAGGCCGAGAAGCGCCGCTGGCCGCCCTCCTCGTGGGAGGAGGAGACGCTGAAGACCTTCGGCATCGTCGGCCACGGCTCGGCCTCGGTGCGGTCGCCGGGCGCCTTGGGGTAGATGTCCAGCTGCGTGACCGAGCGCGCGCCCTGGCGCAGCGCGGTGCCGTAGCAGTCCGAGCCGGTGTCGCCGCCGCCGATGACGACGACGTCCAGGCCCGCGGCGTCGATCAGGTCGGCCGGGCGCGGCTCGCCCACCGCGACGCGGTTGGTCGGCGGCAGGTACTGCATCGCCTGGTGGACGCCGGCCAGCTCGCGCCCGGGCAGGTCCACCTCGCGCCACTGGGTGGCGCCGGTGGCCACCACGACGGCGTCGTAGCGGTCGCGCAGCTGCTCGCCGGTGATGTCGGTGCCGATGTCCACCCCGGGGCGGAAGCGGGTGCCCTCGGCCTCCATCTGCGCCAGGCGCCGGTCCAGGACGGAGCGCTCCATCTTGAACTCGGGGATGCCGTAGCGCATCAGCCCGCCGATCCTGTCGTCGCGCTCGTAGACGGCCACGGTGTGCCCGGCGCGGGTCAGCTGCTGGGCGGCGGCCAGGCCCGCGGGCCCGGAGCCGACCACGGCGACGGTCTTGCCGGTCAGCCGCTCCGGCGGGCGCGGCTCCAGGCCGCCGAGCCCGACGGCGTGCTCGGCGATCATCACCTCGACCTGCTTGATGGTCACCGGCGGCTGGTTGATGCCCAGCACGCAGGCGGCCTCGCACGGCGCCGGGCACAGCTTGCCGGTGAACTCCGGGAAGTTGTTCGTGGCGTGCAGGCGCTCGGAGGCCTGCGCGAAGTCGCCGCGGCTGACCAGGTCGTTCCACTCGGGGATGAGGTTGCCCAGCGGGCAGGCGTTGTGGCAGAAGGGGATGCCGCAGTCCATGCAGCGCCCGGCCTGGCGCTTGAGGGTGGCGTCGTCCTGCGGCTCGTAGACCTCGCGCCAGTCCATCAGGCGCAGCGGCACCGGCCGGCGCGGCTGCGTCTCGCGCTCGCGGACCTTCAGGAAACCGCGGGGATCAACCATGAGAAGCCTCCATGATGCGGGTCAGCACGGCCTCGGAGTCCGGCTCGAGGCCGTCGCTGACGGCCTGGGCGCGCACCTGCAGGACGCGGCGGTAGTCCCGCGGGACGATCGTCGAGAAGCGCTGCCGCGCGGCTCCCCAGTCGGCGAGCAGCTTGGCGGCGACGGTGGAGTCGGTGTGCTCGCGGTGGGCCACGAGCAGGTCGTGCACGCGCGCGGCCGCCTCGTCGTCCATGGGCTCCACGTCGACCATGTCGCGGTTGACGCGCGAGGCCTTCAGGTCGAGCACGTGCGCCAGGCCCCCGGACATGCCCGCGGCGACGTTGCGCCCGGTGCGGCCCAGGATCACGACCTCGCCGCCGGTCATGTACTCCAGGGCGTGGTCGCCCACGCCCTCCACGACGGCCACGGCCCCGGAGTTGCGCACGCAGAAGCGCTCGCCGACCTCCCCGCGCAGGAAGATCGAGCCGGAGGTGGCGCCGTAGGCGATGACGTTGCCGGCGACGATGTCGCGCTCGCGCGAGCCGGTGCAGCGCTCCGGGCGCACCACGACGGTGCCGCCCGAGAGGCCCTTGCCGACGTAGTCGTTGGTGTCGCCGAACAGGCGCAGGGTGATCCCGCGCGGCAGGAACGCGCCCAGGGACTGCCCGGCCGAGCCGGTCAGGGTCACGTCGATGGTGCCCTCGGGCAGGCCCTGCTCGCCGTGGGCCTTGGTGACCTCGTGGCCCAGCAGGGTGCCGGTGGTGCGGTTGACGTTGCGCACCGGCAGCTCGATCTTCACCGGGGTGCCGTCGCGCAGCGCCTCGCCGGCGCGCTCGATCAGGACGTGGTCCAGCGCCTTCTCCAGGCCGTGGTCCTGCGCGTGCACCTGGTGCAGCGCGGTGCCCTCGGGGGCGGTGGGCGCGTGCAGCACCGGGCCCAGGTCCAGCCCGGAGGCCTTCCAGTGCGCCACGGCGCGGCGGGTGTCGAGGACCTCCACGTGGCCCACGGCCTCCTGCACGGAGCGGAAGCCGAGCTGGGCGAGGTACTCGCGCACCTCCTGGGCCAGGTACTCGAAGAACGTCACGAGGTACTCGGCCTTGCCGTTGAAGCGCGCGCGCAGCTCGGGGTTCTGCGTGGCCACCCCCACCGGGCAGGTGTCCAGCTGGCACACGCGCATCATGATGCAGCCGGAGACGACCAGCGGGGCGGTGGCGAAGCCGAACTCCTCCGCGCCCAGCAGCGCGGCCACGACCACGTCGCGCCCGGTCTTCAGCTGCCCGTCGACCTGCACGGAGATGCGGTCGCGCAGGCCGTTGACGACCAGGGTCTGCTGGGTCTCGGCCAGGCCCAGCTCCCAGGGCCCGCCGGCGTGCTTGAGGCTGGTCAGCGGCGCGGCGCCGGTGCCGCCGTCGTGCCCGGAGATGAGCACCACGTCGGCCTTGGCCTTGGACACGCCGGTGGCGACCGTGCCGACGCCGACCTCGGAGACGAGCTTGACGTGCACGCGCGCCGCGGGGTTGGAGTTCTTCAGGTCGTGGATGAGCTGGGCGAGGTCCTCGATGGAGTAGATGTCGTGGTGCGGCGGCGGGGAGATCAGCCCCACGCCGGGCGTGGAGTACCGGGTCCTGGCGATGTTCGGGTAGACCTTGTGGCCGGGCAGCTGCCCGCCCTCGCCGGGCTTGGCGCCCTGGGCGACCTTGATCTGCAGGTCGGTGGCGGAGGTGAGGTAGTTGCTCGTCACGCCGAAGCGCCCGGAGGCGATCTGCTTGACCTTCGAGGTGCGCTCGGGGTCGTACAGGCGGTCGACGTCCTCGCCGCCCTCGCCGGAGTTCGAGCGCCCGCCGAGGCGGTTCATGGCGACCGCCATGACCTCGTGCGCCTCCTGGCTGATCGAGCCGTAGCTCATCGCACCGGTGCCGAAGCGCTTGACGATCTCGCTGACCGGCTCGACCTCCTCCACCGGCACCGGCTCGCGCACGCCCTTCTTCAGCTGCAGCAGCCCGCGCAGGGTCATCAGGCGCTCGGACTGCTCGTCCACGCGGGAGGTGTACTTGCGGAAGAGGGCCTCGTTGCGCTGGCGGGTGGAGTGCTGCAGCTGGAAGACGGTCTCGGGGTCGAACAGGTGCGGCTCGCCCTCGCGGCGCCACTGGTACTCCCCGCCGGTCTCCAGGCGGCGGTGGGCGCGCTCCTGGCCCTGCACCGGGTAGGCCAGGCGGTGCCGGCGGGCGACCTCCTCGGCCAGCACGTCCAGGCCCACCCCGCCCAGGCGGGAGGTGGTGGCGGTGAAGTACTCGTCGACGAGGGTCTGGGACAGGCCCAGGGCCTCGAAGACCTGCGCGCCGCGGTAGGAGGCGACGGTGGAGATGCCCATCTTGGACATCACCTTCAGCACGCCCTTGCCCAGCGCCTTGATGAGGTTCTTCACCGCGGTCTGCGGGTCCACGCCGGTGATCACGCCGGTGCGGGCGAGGTCCTCGACGGTCTCCATCGCCAGGTACGGGTTGATCGCGGCGGCGCCGTAGCCCACCAGCAGCGCCACGTGGTGCACCTCGCGCACGTCGCCGGCCTCGACGACCAGGCCGACCTGGGTGCGCAGCTTCTGGCGCACCAGGTGGTGGTGCACCGCGGAGGTCAGCAGCAGCGAGGGGATGGGGGCCAGCTCGGCGGTGGAGTCGCGGTCGGAGAGCACCACGAAGACCGCGCCGTCGGCGATGGCGCGCGAGACCTCCGCGCGGATCTCCTCGATGCGACGGGCCAGCTCCGCGCCGCCGCCGGCCACGCGGTACAGGCCCTTGACGGTGTGGGTGGTGCGCCCGGGGTTGCGGCGGTCGCGGTCGATGTGGACGATCTTGGCGAGCTCGTCGTTGTCGATGACCGGGAAGGGCAGCACGAGCTGGTGGCAGTGCGCCGGGGACTCCGCCAGGAAGTTCTGCTGCGGGCCCGCGATGGTGATCAGCGAGGTGACCAGCTCCTCGCGGATCGCGTCCAGCGGCGGGTTGGTCACCTGCGCGAAGAGCTGCGTGAAGTAGTCGAAGAGCAGCCGGGGGCGCTCGGAGAGCACCGCGATGGGCGTGTCGGAGCCCATCGAGCCGATCGGCTCGGCGCCGGCGCGCGCCATCGGCGCCAGGATCAGGCGCAGCTCCTCCTCGGTGTAGCCGAAGGTCTGCTGCCGGCGGGCCACGGAGGCGTGGGTGTGCACCACGTGCTCGCGCGGGGGCAGGTCGCCCAGGTGCACGACGTTCTTGAGCCACTCGGCGTACGGCTGGGCCGCGGCCAGCTCGGACTTGACCTCCTCGTCGTCGACGATGCGCCCGCGGGCGGTGTCGACGAGGAACATCTTGCCCGGGGCCACGCGCCCACGGGTGACCACCGAGGCGGGGTCCAGGTCCAGCACGCCGACCTCGCTGGCCAGCACGACCAGGCCGTCGTCGGTGACCCAGTAGCGCGAGGGGCGCAGCCCGTTGCGGTCCAGGACGCAGCCGATGAGGGTGCCGTCGGTGAAGGTCAGGTTGGCCGGGCCGTCCCACGGCTCGGAGAACATCGAGTGGAACTCGTAGAAGGCCCGGCGGGCCGGGTCCATCTCGGTGTTGTTCTCCCACGCCTCGGGGATCATCATCAGCACCGCGTGCGGCAGGGAGCGCCCGGCCAGGTGCAGCAGCTCCAGGACCTCGTCGAAGGAGGCGGAGTCGGAGCCCTCGGTGGCGCACACCGGGCCCAGGCGCTGCACGTCGCCGGGGATGAGGGAGGTGCTCATCGTCGACTCGCGCGCGGCGGTCCAGTTGCGGTTGCCCTTGACGGTGTTGATCTCGCCGTTGTGGGCGATGGTGCGGAAGGGGTGCGCCAGCGGCCACGAGGGGAAGGTGTTCGTGGAGAAGCGCGAGTGCACCAGGCCCAGCTCGCTGGTGAAGCGGCGGTCGGACAGGTCCGGGAAGAAGGGCTCGAGCTGGCCGGTGGTCAGCATGCCCTTGTAGACGATGGTGCGCGCCGACAGCGAGGGGAAGTACACGCCCAGCTCGCGCTCGGCGCGCTTGCGCAGCGGGTACACCCGCCGGTCCAGGTCGATGCCGCCCTCGCCGCCGGGGCCGGCGACGAAGAGCTGCGCGAAGTGCGGCATGCACGCGCGCGCCTGCGCGCCGACGAGGTCGGCGGTGACCGGCACGTCGCGCCAGCCCAGCACGCGCAGGCCCTCCTCGGCGGCGATCTCCTCCACGCGCGCCACGGCGGCGGCGCGCTCGGCGCCGTCCACGGGCAGGAAGGCGTTGCCGGCGGCGTAGGTGCCCTTCGCCGGCAGCTCGATGCCCAGCTCGGCCGTGACCGCGCGCAGGAACTCGTCGGGGACCTGGGTGAGGATGCCCGCGCCGTCGCCGGTGTTGGTCTCCGCGCCCACCGCGCCGCGGTGGTCGAGGTTGCGCAGCGCCGTCAGGGCGTGCTCGACGATGTCGTGGCCGGCCTCGCCGCGCATGGTGGCCACGAAGGCCACGCCGCAGGCGTCGTGCTCCTCGGAGCGCCGGTACAGCCCGGAGTCCTGGGGCAGGGCGGAGAAGGGCAGCGGGCGCACGGCCTGCGCGTCGGGGCGCTTCGAGACGTGCCCGCTGGTGTGCCCGGTGGTGTGCCCGGTGGTGTGCGCGGTGGTTCGCGCGAGGGGTTGCGACATGGGGTGCACCGTCCTCGGAGAGAGGTCCGGGAGGACCTCGATGGACAGGGGGTCTCTCGACGGGTCTCTTCGAGCAGGCTCGCTGCGGGGGACCGGGTGGGTCTCCTCGAGCGCAGGGAGGCGCGCCTGGTGGGTGCGCATCCCGAACGGGGACGGCGCTGGCCCACGTTCACTTCACTGTAACGCTGCTGGTGCCGTGCTCATTCGCACGATCCCGTCACCGGATGCTCACGAATCGGGGTGATCGTGCTCACGTCTCGACGGCTGCGCGGACTCGTTCACGTTCGGTGCACCTGTCTGCGACTGGGTGTCACCGGCGGGTGGAGTGGGCGCCGGGGACGGCAGCGAGGGTACCCGCTCCAGCGGCAGGTCCGGCCCGCCGCCGTGGCGGCGGCGCGAGCGCACCAGGGCCACCAGCGCCACGAGCAGCACCAGCGCGGAGACCCACTGGTTGACCCGCAGCCCGGCGATCAGCTCGGCCTCGTCCACGCGCAGCGCCTCGAAGACCGAGCGCCCGGCGGTGTAGAGGACCACGTACAGCGCGAACGCCTGCCCGCGGCGCAGCCGCAGCCGGCGGTCGGCCAGCACGATGACGGCGGCCGAGAGCAGGCACCACAGCGACTCGTACAGGAACGTCGGGTGGAAGGTGCCCAGCACCACCGCGGCGCCGTCGGGGCCGGTGAGCGCCCGGCCGGTGGACTCGTCCCAGTCGTGCACCGTCAGCGCCCACGGCAGGTCGGTGGCGCGCCCGTACAGCTCGTTGTTGAACCAGTTGCCCCAGCGGCCCAGCGCCTGGGCCACCAGCAGGCCGGGGGCGACGGCGTCGGCGAAGGGCGCCAGGCGGTAGCCGGCGCGCCGGCAGGCGATCCAGGCGCCCAGGGCGCCGCCGGCCACCGCGCCCCAGATGCCCAGGCCGCCCTCCCACACGTACAGCGCCCGCAGCGGCTGGCCGCCGGGGCCGAAGTACGCGTCCGGGGAGGTGAGCACGTGGTACAGGCGCGCGCCGACCACGCCCAGCGGCACCGCCCACACCGCCACGTCCAGCGGGAAGTCCGCCCGCCCGCCCTTCGCGCTCCAGCGCTTCGAGGTGATCCACAGGCCCGCGACGATCCCGGCGAGGATGCACAGCGCGTAGGCGCGCAGCGGCACCGGGCCCAGGTGCCAGACCCCCTGCACGGGGCTGGGCAGGGCTGCGGGCAGGGCGGTGCTCACGGCGGTGCTCACGGCGGTGCTCACGCGGCGGCCGCCGCGGCCTCGACCTGCTCGCGCAGGTACTGCGCCGCGTCGGCGCCCAGCAGCCGCTGGACGTCCAGCACGGCCGGCTGCCCGCCCGCGGGGGTCAGCGTGACGGTGGGGGTGCCGCGCACGCCCGCGTCGGCCATGCCGGCCTGCACGCGGCGCACGTAGCCGGTGTAGCGGCCCTCCTCCAGGGCCCGCTGCCAGGCGTCGAGGTCGCCCACCCCGGCGGCCTCGGCCGCCGCGCGCAGCTGGGCGTCGGTGTAGCCGTCGCCCTCGGAGCCGTCGTTGCCGCCGGCGCCGGGCTGGCGGGCGAAGACCTCGCGGGTGTACTGCGCCACGCGGCCCTGCTCGTCGGCGGCCGCGGCGCCCTCGGCGGCGCGGCGGGAGGAGTCGCCGCCCAGGGTGTCGTCGAGGAAGCTCAGGGTGTGCAGCACCACGCGGGCGCGCCCCTCGGCGGCCAGCTGCACGTACTCCTCACCGGCGCCGGCCTCGAACTGCGCGCAGTACGGGCACTGGAAGTCCAGCCACACGTCCAGCGTCGGCGCCCCGGGTGCGGGGGTGCCGGCCAGCACGTAGCCGCCGGCGTCACCGGTGGCCGAGGGCGGCGTGGGCCCCCCGGTGCCGGTGGCCGCCTCGCGCTCGCGCACGACGAGCACCGCCACCACGGCCACCAGGGCCAGCACCGCCACCACGGCGGCGCTGACCAGCAGCACCCGCCGGCTGCGCCGGCGCGCCAGCTCGCGCTGGTGCAGCGCGGCGGCCCTGGCCCGGCGCGCCTCGCGGGCGTCCTCGGCCCGCGCGGCGCGGGCCGGGTGCCCGCCCGTCCTCCTGCTCGCGCTCACGCTCGAGCACCGCCCGCGCGCTCGCGCAGGCCCTCTCGGGCGCCGTCTCGGGCGCCGTCTCGGGCGCCGTCGCGCACGTCGTCCTCCACGCGCCGCTCCCCGGGCCTCAGGCGCGGCGCACGCCGCGCGCGAGCTGCTCGGCCAGCTCGCCGACGGCGCGCACGCCCTCGGCGGTGGAGCCGGCCCGCAGCAGGCGCGAGACGAAGGCCGAGCCGACGATGACGCCGTCGGCGTACCCGGCGACCTCGGCGGCCTGCTCGGGGGTGGACACGCCCAGGCCCACGCACACGCGCTGCGCGCCGGCGGCGCGGGTGCGCTCGACGAGGTGCTGCGCGCCGGCGCCCACGCTGGCGCGCGCACCGGTGACGCCCATGAGGGAGGCGGCGTAGACGAAGCCGCGGCAGGCCGCGGCGGTGGAGGCCAGGCGCGCGTCGGTGGAGCTGGGGGCCACGAGGAAGACGCGCTCGAGGTCGTGCGCGTCGCTGGCGGCGGTCCAGGCCGCCGCCTCGTCGGGGATGAGGTCGGGGGTGATCAGCCCGGCCGCCCCGGCGGAGGCCAGGTCCGCGGCGAAGCGCTCGACGCCGTAGCGGTCCACCGGCGGCCAGTACGTCATCACCAGCACCGCGGCGCCGGTGGACGCGACCTGCTCGACCGCGCGCAGCACGTCCGCCGGGCGGGTGCGCGCGCGCAGCGCCGCGTCCACGGCGCGCTGGATGGTCGGCCCGTCCATGGTCGGGTCGGAGTAGGGCAGGCCCAGCTCCACCACGTCCGCTCCCCCGGCGACGGCCGCCTGCGCCGCGGCGACGCTGCCCTCGACGTCGGGGAAGCCGACCGGCAGGTACGCCACCAGCGCCGCGCGCCCCTCGGCGCGGGCGCGGTCCACGGCCGCGGCCGACGTCCCCGCCCGCTGCTGCGCGCCCACCGGCGCGTGTTCCCGCGCGTCCGCCTGCGCGTGCTCCTGCGCGTCCGCCCGCACGTCCGTGGTGCTCACCAGCCCGACCCCTCGGTGTCCTGCGGCGCGTCCGCCACGCGCCGCGCCTCCGACGCGACCAGGTCGGCGTCGCTGACCAGCCCGAACCAGCGGGCGGCGGTGTCCACGTCCTTGTCCCCGCGGCCGGAGAGGTTCACCAGCAGGACCGCGTCCGGGCCCAGCTCGCGGCCCACCGCGAGCGCGCCGGCCAGGGCGTGCGAGCTCTCGATGGCCGGGATGATGCCCTCGGTGCGGCACAGCAGCTTGAAGGCGTCCATCGCCTCGGCGTCGGTGACCGGGCGGTACTCCGCGCGCCCGCAGGCGCCCAGCCAGGAGTGCTCCGGGCCCACCCCGGGGTAGTCCAGGCCCGCGGAGATGGAGTGCGACTCCACCGTCTGCCCGTCCTCGTCCTGCAGCACGAACTGGCGCGCGCCCTGGAAGACGCCCGGGGAGCCGCCGGTGATGGAGGCCGCGTGCCGGCCGCTGGCCACGCCCTCGCCGCCGGCCTCGAAGCCGAACAGGCGCACGCCGGGGTCGTCGAGGAAGGCGTGGAAGATGCCGATGGCGTTCGAGCCGCCGCCGACGCAGGCCAGCACCGCCTCGGGCAGCCGGCCGGTCAGCTCCAGCACCTGCGCGCGCGCCTCCAGGCCGATGACGCGCTGGAAGTCGCGCACCAGCACCGGGAAGGGGTGCGGGCCGGCGACCGTGCCGAAGACGTAGTGCGTCTCGTCCACCGAGGCCACCCAGTCGCGGAACGCCTCGTTGACGGCGTCCTTCAGGGTGCGGCTGCCGGCCGTGACGGGCACGACGGTGGCGCCCAGCAGCCGCATGCGCGCGACGTTGAGCGCCTGGCGGCGGGTGTCCTCCTCGCCCATGTAGACCGTGCACTCCAGCCCCATCAGCGCCGCGGCGGTGGCGGTGGCCACCCCGTGCTGGCCGGCGCCGGTCTCGGCGATTACGCGCTTCTTGCCCATGCGCCTGGTCAGCAGCGCCTGCCCGAGCACGTTGTTGATCTTGTGCGAGCCGGTGTGGTTGAGGTCCTCGCGCTTGAGCAGCACCGTGGCGCCGCCGGCGTGCGCGGCGAAGCGCGGCACGGGGGTGATGATGCTGGGCCGGCCCGAGTAGGTGCGGTGCAGCTCGGCGAGCTCGGCGAGGAAGGACTCGTCGGCCATGGCCGCGGTGTGCGCGGCCTCGATCTCGTCCAGGGCGGCCACGAGCGCCTCGGGCACGAAGCGGCCGCCGAAGGCGCCGAAGTACGGGCCGCGCTCGGCCGAGAGCGCGTCGGCGCGCGCGGCGCCGGGGGCGGTGGTGCTCACGGGAGCCTCCTGGCGGGTCTCCTGGCGGGTCTCCCGGCCGGTCGGCCGGCCGGACTGCTGGCGGGTCCCGGTGGGGGTGCTCGTGCTCACGGGCGCACCGCCTGCACGGCCGGGTGCGCGCCGGCGGCGACGAGGTCGGCGACGGCGCGGCGCGGGTCGTCCCCACGCACGAGGGTCTCGCCCACCAGCACCGCGTCGGCGCCGGCGCGGGCGAACTCCACGACGTCGTGCGGGCCGCGCACGCCGGACTCGGCGACCTTGACCACGCCGGCGGGGATGAGCGGGGCCAGCTCGGCGAAGGTGGAGTTGCGCACCTGCAGCGTCTTCAGGTCGCGGTTGTTGACCCCGACGACGCGCGCGTCGGCGGCCACGGCGCGCTCGACCTCCTCGGCGGTGTGCACCTCCACCAGGGCGGTCATGCCCAGCGAGTGGGTGCGCTCCACGAGGGAGACCAGCGCCTCCTGCTCCAGGGCGGCCACGATGAGCAGGACCACGTCGGCGCCCCAGGCGCGCGCCTCCCACAGCTGGTAGGAGCCCACGACGAAGTCCTTGCGCAGCACCGGCACGTCCACCGCGCAGCGCACCGCGCGCAGGTCGTCCAGGCTGCCGCCGAAGCGGCGCTGCTCGGTCAGGACGCTGATGACGCTGGCGCCGCCGAGCTCGTACTGGCGCGCCAGCTCGGCCGGGTCGGGGATCTGCGCCAGCGCGCCCTTGGAGGGGCTGGCGCGCTTGACCTCGGCGATGACCTTCACGCCGCGCTGCTCGCTGTCGCGCGGGCGCAGCAGCGAGGCGGCGTCCTTGGCGGGCACCTGGCGGCGCGCGCGCTCCTTCAGCTCCTCCAGGGAGGTGGTGGCCCGGCGCTGCGCCAGGTCCTCGCGGACGCCGGCGAGGATGTCGTCGAGGACGGTCACGCTTGGCAGGGTAGTCCCCGCACCGGGGCGCTCGGCGCCGCCTCCGCACGCCGGCCGCCGGGCGCGCGCGGGGTGCCCGCCCGCACGGGGCGCACGGACGGGCACGGGCGGGCCCGGGGGTGCCGCACGAGCCGCGCACCGCGGGCCCGGGGCGCTCCGGTGGCGCGTCGGCGGCGGCTCGGCGGCGGCTCAGCTGCGCGTCAGCGGCGGGTCAGTGGCGGGGGCGACCGACGCCGACGGGGTGCCCGGAGGTCGTCTTCACGCCGTAACCGGCCCTGGACAGGCCCCAGCCCACGGCCATGGAGGCGAGGATCACGACGCCGCCGACGATCCCCCACACCAGGCTGGTGAAGACGACCGCCAGGGACAGCACGAGGAAGCCGACCAGCGCGGTGCCCACCCCGGCCCACGCCGCCACGGTGTGGCCGTGGCCGTGCTCCTCGACGACGTCGTCGTTCCTGGGCTGGGGCTGCTGGCTGGTCACGGTGGAGCTCCTCGGACGTCGTGGCGCTGGCCCGTCCACGGTACCGGTCCCGCGCCGGCGCGCCCCGGCGGCCGCCGCGCGCCGGCGACGGCGGGGGCGGGCCGCCTCAGCGGGTGGGGTCCTCCCCGCGGGTCAGGGAGTCCCACGCCGCGGCCGGGTCGCCCGCCGCGGGAGCGGCGCCCCCGCCCGCCGGGGCCTGCTCGCCGCGGGCGGGCGCGGCGGTGCCGGCAGCCGCGCGCGCGCCGGCGGCAGCGCCGGTGGGCGGGCCGGCGGGAGCGGCGGCGTCGCGCTCGTGGCGGCTGGAGGCGCTCCAGGAGCGCCCGCGCACCAGCACGCCCGCCCCGGCCGCGGCGGCCAGCGCGCCGCCGAGCGCGCACACCGCCGGCCAGGCCCGGGCGTCCGCCCGCAGCACCTGCGGGTCGCTGCGGCCGCTGACCTGGCGGGCCGGGGCGCTGATCGCCGCCTGCGGGGAGAGCAGCACGGACGCGGCGGAGGCGGCCACGCCCGCGCCGGCGGCCACGAGGACCAGCGCGGCCAGGGCGCGCGCCACCCGCCGGCCCAGCGAGCAGGCCACCACCGCGGCCAGGGCCACCAGGGCCAGCGCGGTGGCCGCGGCTCCGGCCTGCCGGCCGGTGGCGACGACCTCGCGCGCGCCCGCGGCGGTCTGCACCGCGCCGTCCACCCAGGCCGGCGCGCCGGCCGCCAGGGCCAGCAGCGCACCGCCCACCCCGGCCAGCAGCAGCGGGCCGCGCCCGCGCCCGGCGCGCGCCGGGCGGGCGGGCGCGGCGGGCGCGGCGGGCGTGCTCACGCCGCGCCGCCGGGAGCAGCGGCTCCAGCGGCTCCAGCGGCTCCAGCAGCTGCGGCGATCAGGGGCAGCTCGGTGGCGTCGAAGCAGGTGCGGTCGCCAGTGTGGCAGGCGGCGCCGACCTGGTCGACCTCCAGCAGCAGCGCGTCGCCGTCGCAGTCCAGCGAGACGCGCTTGACCCACTGCACGTGCCCGGAGGTGTCGCCCTTGCGCCACAGGCTGCGCCGGCTGCGCGACCAGTACGTGGCCCGTCCCGTGCTCAGGGTCTGCGCCAGGGCGGTGTCGTCCATCCAGGCGACCATGAGGACCTCGCGGGTGTCGTGCTGCTGCACGACCGCGCACACCAGGCCGGCCGGGTCGCGCTTGAGCCGGGCGGCCACCGCCGGGTCGAGCGCCGGGCCCGGGCCGGCGGGCGAGGGCCCCCCCGGGGCTCGCGAGGGACCTGCGGCGGGGGTCGCGGGAAGGGGCGCGGGAGGGGTGGTGGACGCGGCTGCGGGGTCGGCGGGCACGTGCCTCATCGTCGCACCGGGCTGTGCGAGCATCGCGCCGTGCCCGGACCCGACCCCGCCCGAGAACGCGACGCCCTGTGCGACGAGGCCCTGCGCGTGGGCCCGCGAGCGCCGACGCTGTGCGAGGGGTGGGCGGTGCGCGACCTGCTGGTGCACCTGGTGGTGCGCGACGGGCGCCCGGACGTGCTCGCGGGCCTGGCGCTGGGGCGCGCGGTGCCGGCGCTGGGCGCGCACGCCGAGCGGGTGCAGGGGCGCTGGCGCGAGGAGCCGTTCGAGGTGCTGGTGCGGCGGGTGCGCTCGGGCCCGCCGGCGGTGAGCCCGGCGCGGTGGCGGCCGGTGGCGGAGCTGGTGAACTCGGTGGAGTTCTTCGTGCACCACGAGGACGTGCGCCGCGCGCGGGAGGGCTGGCGGCCGCGGGTGCTGGCGCGCGCGGAGTCGGAGGGGCTGTGGTGGGCGGTGCGGCTGGCCGGGCGCGCGGCGTACCGGCGCGCGGGCGTGGGCGTGGTGCTGGTGGCGCCGCAGGGCCCGCGGGCGGTGGTGCGCGGCGGGGCGGTGGCGGTGGCCCTGCACGGGGAGCCGCAGGAGCTGCTGCTGCACGCCACGGGCCGGCGCGCGCACGCGCTGGTGCGCGTGGAGGGCGAGGCGCGGGCGGTGGCGGCGTTCGAGCGGGCGTACCCGAGCGCCCGCTGAGCCGCGCCGGCCCTGCACAGGTGCGGGTGCGCGGGTGCGCGGGGGTGTCAGCGCACGGGGGCGCCGGCGGCGCGCAGGGCGTCCTTGACCTGGCCGATGGTCAGCTGCTGGAAGTGGAAGACGCTGGCGGCCAGGACGGCGTCGGCGCCGGCGGCCACGGCGGGGGCGAAGTGCTCCACGGCCCCGGCGCCGCCGCTGGCGACCAGCGGCACGCTGACGCGCTCGCGCACGGCGGTGAGCATCGGCAGGTCGAAGCCGGCCTTGGTGCCGTCGGCGTCCATGGAGTTCAGCAGCACCTCCCCGGCGCCGAGCTCGGCGGCGCGCACGGCCCAGTCCACGGCGTCCAGGCCGGTGCCGCGCCGGCCGCCGTGGGTGGTGACCTCGAAGCCGGAGGCGGTGGCCGGCTCGCCGGGGCGGGTGCGGCGCGCGTCGACGGACAGGACGAGCACCTGCGAGCCGAAGCGCTCGGCGATCTCGGTGATCAGCTCGGGGCGGGCGATGGCAGCGGTGTTGACGCCGACCTTGTCGGCGCCGGCGCGCAGCAGGCGCTCGACGTCGGCGACCGAGCGCACCCCGCCGCCGACGGTCAGCGGGATGAAGACCTGCTCGGCGGTGCGGGAGACGACCTCGTAGGTGGTCTCGCGAGAGGCGGAGGAGGCGGTGACGTCGAGGAAGGTCAGCTCGTCGGCGCCCTCGGCGTCGTAGCGGCGCGCCAGCTCCACCGGGTCGCCGGCGTCGCGCAGGTCGGCGAAGTTCACGCCCTTGACGACGCGACCGGCGTCGACGTCCAGGCAGGGGATCACTCGCACCGCGACGCTCACGGCAGGAGCGTAGTGGCCGCGCGGGCGCGCCCGCGGCGCCCGCCGCTCCCCCGGCGGCGGGGGTAGCGTCGGAGCCGTGACGTCACCGCAGACCGACGCCTGGCCCGTGCGCGCGCTCGACCCCGCCGACACCGCCTCGCTGGCCGGGTGGGCGCAGGTGGGGCGCACGGGGTTCATGGCGGCGGCGCCGGCGCCGCAGGAGGCCGACGCGCGGCTGCGCGAGCTGGCCGAGCGGGTGGCCGGGCAGCGCCTGAGCGGTGTCCTCGACGGCGGGCGCTGGGTGGCCGCCTACCGCTCCTTCGACACGGAGCTGACGCTGCCGGGCTCGGGACCGGTGCCGGTGGACGCGATCTCCTCGGTGGCGGTGCTGCCCACCCACCGCCGCCGCGGCCTGCTGCGCCGGATGATCGGCGAGGACCTGCGGCGCGCGCGCGAGCAGGGGCACGCGCTGGCCGCGCTCATCGCGGCCGAGGCGCCGATCTACGGGCGCTTCGGCTTCGGGCCGGCGACGCGGGCGGCGACGCTGGTGGTCGACGCGGGCGCGTGCCGCTTCCGCGAGGACGCCCCGCGCGCGCAGGGGTCGCTGGAGCTGGTGGAGGCGGCCGGGGCGTGGCCGGAGCTGGCGGCCGTGCACGACGCCTCCCGCCGCGCGCGCGCCGGCGGGCTGCAGCGCGAGGAGCTCTGGTGGCGCGAGCGCACCCGGCCCGGCGGGGAGCGGGCGTGGGGCCCGCGCACGCACGTGGTGGTGCACCGCGACGCGGCCGGGGTGGCCGACGGGTACGCCGCCTACGAGGTCGAGGAGCGCTGGGAGGGGCGCGTCAGCCGCTGCGCGGCGCGGGTGCTGGACCTGCACGCGTCCTCGCCGGGGGTGCACCGGGCGCTGTGGGAGTTCGTGCTGTCGGTGGACTGGGTGCGCACCGTGCACGCGGCGGAGCGGCCGGTGGACGAGGTGCTGCCGCTGCTGCTGCACGACCCGCGCGCGGTGCAGCACGGGCCGGTGGACGACCTGCTGTGGCTGCGCGTGCTGGACGTGCCCGGGGCGCTGGCGGCGCGGCGCTACCTGGGCCGCGGCACGCTGGTGCTGCGGGTGCTGGACCCCGGCGGGCCGGCGGCGGGCTCGGTGCGCCTGCACGTGGACCCGGCGGACGACGGGGACGACGGGGACGACGGGGGCGACCGGGGCGGCTGGGCCTGCGCGGAGGTGACCGCGAGCGCCGGGGAGCCGGACGTGGTGCTCGGCGCCGCTGAGCTGGGCGCGCTGCTGCTGGGCGACGCCTCCGCCGTGGCGCTGGCCGCGGCCGGGCGGGTGCACGGCGCGCCCGCGGCGGTGCGGCACCTGCAGCAGCTGCTGGCCGTGCCGCAGGCGCCGTGGTGCCCGACCTGGTTCTAGGGCCCGGCGCGGACACCGGCGCGGGGCCCGGCGCGGGGCCGGTGCTCGCGCCGGGGGCGGTGCTGGGCACCGCTGCGGTGGTGCAGGCGCTGGCCGCGCGGCTGGCGGCGACGCCGGCGCCGGCGGCGGGGCCGCGGGTGGTGCTCGTCGACGGGCGCTCGGGCAGCGGCAAGACGTCCCTGGCGGCGGCGCTGGCACCGCGCCTGGGCGCGGCGGTGGTGCACCTGGACGAGCTCTACCCCGGCTGGGACGGACTGGCCGCCGGGGTGGGGGTGCTGGCGCGCGAGGTGCTCGCCCCGCTGCGCGCGGGCCGGACGGCCGCGCCGGCGCGCTGGGACTGGGGCGCGGGGCGGTGGGGTCCGGCGGTGCCGGTGCCCGCGGCGCCGGTGGTGGTGTGCGAGGGCGTCGGCGCCGGGTGCGCCGGGCCCGGGGAGCTGCTGGTGCAGCTGAGCGCGCCCGGGGCGGTGCGCCGGCGGCGGGCGCTGGCGCGCGACGGCAGCACCTACGCCCCGCACTGGCGGCGCTGGGCCGCGCAGGAGGAGGAGCTGTTCGCCCGGCACGACGTGGCCGGCGCGGCGGACGTGGTGCTCGACGGCAGCGGCGACGAGCGGGCCGGCGAGGCGGGGCGCTGGCGGGTGCTGCGCGCCTGAGGGCGCGGGGCGCTCGTGCGGGCCCCTCAAACGGGCCCCTCGTGCGGGCCGGCCGTGCGGGCCGGCCGTGCGGGTCAGTCGCGCGGCGGGCGCGGGGCGCGCGAGCGCACCAGGCGCGCCAGGCGGCGCGCCTCGGCCTCGGCGTGCTCGCCGTCGGCGCGCTGGACGGCCATGACCGCGAGGTCCTCGCCGTCGTCGGTGTCCAGGGTCAGCCACGGGTCGTCGCGGCCCATGCGCACGGCCACCACCGCGCCCCACGGCACCCGGTGGGTCAGGAAGACGTTGCGCACCACGAGGGCGTCCTCGGTGGGCACGGCGCGCACCGAGACGATGCGCACGATCGCCCCGCACATCAGCAGGCCCAGCACGGCGAAGAAGAAGCCGTCGGTGGCCGTCCAGCCAGAGCCCGGCGACAGCGCCAGGCCCACCGCCATGGCCAGCAGCACCAGCGCCAGCCCGCCGGCGACGGCCAGGCCCACCGCGCGGGCGCGGCGGGGGCGGAAGGGGGCGTCCTCGGCGGGCGCGCCCGCGGCGCGCGCACCGCTGGACCCGCCGGCGGGGGGACCGGGGGACGCACCGGTGGGCGGCTGGGGCCCGGCGGGGGTGCTCACAGCCGGCAGGCGTGGATGCTGGTGACCAGGATGGCGCGCGCGCCCAGGTCGTACAGCTCGTCCATGACGCGGTTGGTGGCCGAGCGCTGCACCATGGCGCGCACCGCCACCCAGCCGGGGTTGGCCAGCGGGGAGACGGTGGGCGACTCCAGGCCGGGGGTGACGGTGATGGCGCGCTCGACGAGCTCCTTGGGGCAGTCGTAGTCGACCATCACGTACTGCCGGGCCACCAGCACGCCCTGCAGGCGGCGCACGAGCACGTCCACGGCCGGGTCGGCCGGGGCGCCGGTGCGGCGCACCAGCACCGCCTCCGAGCGCATCACCGGCTCGCCGAAGACCTCCAGGCCCGCCGCGCGCAGCGTGGTGCCGGTCTCGACGACGTCGGCGACGACGTCGGCGATGCCCAGCGCCACGGCCGTCTCCACCGCGCCGTCGAGGTGCACGACGTCGGCGGAGACGCCGTGCTCGGCCAGGTGCTTGCCCACCAGGCCGGAGTAGCTGGTGGCGATGCGCCGCCCGTGCAGGTCGGCCACCGAGCTCGCGGTGCCCGGGCGCCCGGCGAAGCGGAAGGTGCTGCGCGCGAAGCCCAGCGGCAGGACCTCGTCGGCCGGGGCGCGCGAGTCCAGCAGCAGGTCGCGGCCGGTGACGCCGACGTCCAGGGTGCCCGAGCCGACGTACAGGGCGATGTCGCGCGGGCGCAGGAAGACGAACTGGGCGTTGTTCTCCGGGTCGTCCAGCAGCAGCTCCTTGGCCTCGCGGCGCTGGCTGTACCCGGCCTCGCGCAGCATGGCGCTGGCGGCCTCGGACAGCGACCCCTTGTTGGGGACGGCGATGCGCAGCACGGGCGTGGCCTCCTGACCGTTCGGCTGGGCGCTCACGGGCGAGCGCCGGCAGCGGGGTGCCCGCGAGCGGGTCTCACGGGCGGGCGTTCACGGGTGGGCGTTCACAGGTGGGCGTTCACAGGTGGACGTTCACAGGTGGACGTTCACAGGTGGGCGTTCACAGGTGGGCGTTCACAGGTGGGCGTAGACGTCCTCGAGCGTGAGCCCGCGGGCGATCATCAGCACCTGCAGGTGGTACAGCAGCTGCGAGACCTCCTCGGCGGTGCGCTCGGCGGACTCGTGCTCGGCGGCCATCCACACCTCGGCCGCCTCCTCGACGACCTTCTTGCCGATGGCGTGCACGCCGGCGTCCAGCTCCAGGACCGTGCCGGAGCCGGCCGGGCGGGTGCGGGCCTTGTCCGTCAGCTCGGCGAACAGGCCGTCGAAGGTCTTCACGTGCCGGGAGTCTAGGCGCTGGGCGCGCCCGCCCGGCCCGCGCCCTCCAGCGCCCACCCGCACCCTCCAGCGCCCCGCCCGCGCCCGCTCAGCCGCGCGGGGCGACCTCGCGCAGCGCCACCACGGTCTCCAGCGCCGCCAGGACGGCCTCGCGGCCCTTGTCCTCGCGCGAGCCGCGCAGCCCGGCGCGGTGCAGCGCCTGCGCCTCGTTGTCCACGGTGAGCACGCCGAAGCCCACGGGCACCCCGGTGCTCACCGCCACCTGCGTCAGGCCCGCGGTGGCCGCGTCGCACACGTACTCGAAGTGCGGGGTGCCCCCGCGGATCACCACGCCCAGGGCCACGACCGCGTCGTGCCCGGGCGCCAGCCGGGCGGCGGCCACCGGCAGCTCGAAGGCGCCGGGCACGCGGACCTCCGTGACGTCGGTGACGTGCGAGTCGGCCAGGGCGCGGCGCGCGCCGGCCAGCAGGCCGTCCATGACCTCCTGGTGCCAGCGGGCGGCCACCACGGCCACCCTCAGGCCGCTGCCGTCGACCTCGATCTCGGGGCTGCCGTCTCCGCTCACGCGTGCTCTCCCGTCCGTCCGGTGCTGGGGGTGGTGCTGGGGGTGGTGCCGGGGGTGGGGCCGGCGGCGCGCAGGTGCGCGCGCAGGTCGGCGATGGTCAGGACCGGCAGCCCGTGCCGCCGGCCCAGCTCGGTGACCTGCTCCCACCGCGACATCGACCCGTCGTCCTCGACGAGCTCGGCGATCACGGCCACCGGCGGCAGGCCCGCCAGGCGGCACAGGTCCACCGCGGCCTCGGTGTGCCCGGGGCGCTCCAGGACCCCGCCGGGGCGCGCGCGCAGCGGGAAGACGTGCCCGGGGCGCACCAGGTCGCCCGGCGCGGAGGCCGGGTCGGCCAGCACGCGCGCGGTGCGGGCGCGGTCGGCCGCGGAGATGCCGGTGGTGACCCCGGCGGCGGCGTCGCAGCTGACGGTGTAGTCGGTGCGCAGGGAGTCCTCGTTGCGCTCGACCATGCGCGGCAGGCCCAGGGCGTCGGCGCGCTCGGCGGGCATGGGCGCGCAGAGCATCCCGGAGGTGTGCCGCACGGTCCAGCCGATCCACTCGGGGGTGGCCAGCGCCGCCGACAGCACGGCGTCGCCCTCGTCCTCGCGCTCGGCGTCGTCGGTGACCAGGACCGGCTCGCCGCGGCGCAGCGCGGCCAGGGCGGCCTCCACGGCGGCCGCGGGCGAGCCGGCGGGGTCGGTGGGGCCGACGGGTCCGGCGGGCGTGGCGGCGGGGGTGGCGGCGGGCGCGCTCACCGCTGCTCCCCCGCGACGGCGTCGGGGGGGGGGGGGGGGGGGGGGGGGGGGGGGGGGGGGGGGGGGGGGGGGGGGGGGGGGGGGGGGGGGGGGGGGGGGGGGGGGGGGGGGGGGGGGG
>NZ_JBJLRD010000061.1:0-24014 GCF_050871305.1 Kineococcus gypseus
CCCCCCCCCCCCCCCCCCCCCCCCCCCCCCCCCCCCCCCCCCCCCCCCCCCCCCCCCCCCCCCCCCCCCCCCCCCCCCCCCCCCCCCCCCCCCCCGACGTGCGTCCGGCCCTGCCGCGAACGCCCCGGGAACCACCCGGACCCCCAGAACACCCCCTGAGCACCCCCCGAGCACCACCGGAAGGACGTTCCCCCGTGACACAGCGGCAAGCCCTCGTCGTGCGCGGCGGCTGGGACGGGCACCACCCCGTCGCGGCGACCGACGAGTTCATCCCGCACCTGGAGGCGAACGGCTTCTCCGTGCGCGTCGAGGAGGACTCGCCGGCGGTGTACGCCGACGCGTCCTACATGGCCGGCGTCGACCTGGTCGTGCAGTGCATGACCATGACGACCATCGAGAAGGACGAGCTCGCGGGGCTGATGTCGGCCGTGCAGGCCGGCACCGGCTTCGCCGGCTGGCACGGCGGCATCGCCGACTCCTACCGCAACTCCTCCGACTACCTGCACCTGGTGGGCGGGCAGTTCGCCTGCCACCCGGGCAAGCACCCCGACGAGCGCAAGGGCGACGAGACGGACAACTTCGTCCCCTACCGCGTCGAGGTGACCGCCGCGGGCGCCGAGCACCCGATCACCGCCGGCATCGGCGACTTCGACCTGGTCACCGAGCAGTACTGGGTCCTCACCGACGACTACGTCGACGTCCTGGCCACGACGACGCAGGCCGTGCGCGAGTGGGACCCGTGGAACCGCCCGGTGACCTCCCCGGCGATCTGGACCCGCCAGTGGGGGGAGGGCCGCGTGTTCGTGGCCACCCCCGGCCACGACCTGACCGTCGTGCGCGACCCCAACGTCAAGACCGTCATCGAGAGGGGCCTGCTGTGGGCGGCCAGGTGAGCCCGGACGCGCTGCGCGTCGGCGTCGTCGGCGCGGGCGTCATCAGCGCCCAGTACTCCGCGTGCCTGCAGCGCCTGCCGCAGCTGCGCGTGACGGCCGTGTCGGACCTGAACGCCGAGCGCGCCGGGGCGCTGGCCGGCGAGCACGAGGGCGCGCGCGTCCTGCCGCTGCCGGAGCTGCTCGCCTCCGACGACGTGGACGTGGTGCTGAACCTGACGCTGCCGTCCGCGCACGCCGACATCGCCCTGCAGGCGATCGCCGCGGGCAAGCACGTCTACGGCGAGAAGCCGCTGGCGACGTCCGTGGCCGAGGGCCGCGGGGTCGTCGAGGCCGCCGCCGCCGCGGGCCTGCGGGTGGGCTGCGCGCCCGACACCGTGCTGGGCACCGGCGTGCAGACGGCCCGGGCGCTCGTCGACGCCGGCGAGATCGGCGTGCCGCACTCGGCCACGGCGTTCATGACCACCCCCGGCCACGAGCGCTGGCACCCGCAGCCGGACTTCTACTACCAGCCCGGCGGCGGCCCGCTGCTGGACATGGGCCCGTACTACATCACCTCGCTGGTGCAGCTGCTCGGCCCCGTCGAGCGGGTCGTGGGCGTCTCCTGGCGCCCGGCGGGCACCCGCACCATCGGGCAGGGCCCGCGCGCCGGGGAGTCCTTCCCCGTCACGATCGACAGCTCGGTGGCGGGCGTCCTCGTGCACGCCTCCGGCGCCGTCTCCACCCTGGTGATGAGCTTCGACACCTGGGCGGCGCGCCTGCCGCGCATCGAGGTGCACGGCACCGGCGGCTCGCTGTCCGTGCCCGACCCGAACCACTTCGACGGCACGGTCTCGCTGTACTCCGCGGCCAGCGCCCCGGCGCCGTCCCCGGACGCCGACCACGAGGCCAACTGGCGCGACGCGGGCGTGCTCGCCGGCTACACCGGCGCCGGGCGCGGCTACGGCCTGGCCGACCTGGCCCTGGCCGCGCGCGAGGGCCGCCCCCACCGCGCCAACGACGAGGTGGCCCTGCACGTGCTCGACGTCATGGAGTCCGTGCAGCGCGCCGCGGACACCCGCACCTCCGTGGAGCTGAGCACCACCTGCCGGCGCCCCGAGCCGGTCGCCACCCCGGTCGAGCTGACCGCCTGACGAGCGGTCCCCGAGGACCCGTCCGTCCTGCACCGAGGACCCGTCCGTCCTGCACACTGCCCGCGTGAGCGGGCGGTGCGCGGGAGGGGCGGGTCCTCGTCGCGTCCGGGGCCCCTCCCGCGCCCGGCGGTGAGCGCCTCCCCGCCGCGCCCCGCCGCGGGGCCGGGCCCACCGACCTCACGCGGCGGGGCGCCCGCGCGTCCACGGGGTGTGGGAGGACGCGCGGAGCAGCCGCTGGAGCCGTTCGAGGCCGTCGTGCAGCGCCACGGCGCCGTGGTGCTGCGGGTGTGCCGGGCGGTGGTGGGGCCCGACGCGGCCGACGACGCCTGGTCGGAGACGTTCCTGTCGGCGCTGCGCGCCTACCCCTCCCTGCCGCCGGGCAGCGACGTGCGCGCCTGGCTGGTGACCATCGCGCACCGCAAGGCGCTCGACGCGCACCGCGCCGCCCGGCGCCGGCCCGTGCCGAGCGCGCAGCTGCCCGAGGTCGCCGCGCCCGCCGGGCCCGAGCCGGACCCGGTGCGCGACGCGCGGCTGTGGGCGGCGGTGGCGGCCCTGCCGCCCAAGCAGCGCCGGTGCGTGGCCTACCACCACCTCGCCGGCCTGCCGCACGCGCAGGTCGCCGAGCTGGTGGGCGGCACGCCGGAGGCGGCGCGGCGCGCGGCGGCCGACGGGGTGGCGGCGCTGCGCCGGACCTGGGACGGGCAGCGGTGAGGGCGCGCGGCGCGGTGCGCGCGGCGGCGGACGGAGGGGTTCTCGTGGACGGGCTGGACGAAGGGCTGGACGAGGGGCTGGGTGCGCTGCGCGCGCGGCTGGCGCGGCGCGCCGAGGACGCCGGGCTGCTGGACGTGGCGTACCGGACGGTGGACTCCCCGGTGGGACCGCTGCTGCTGGCGGCCACCGCGCGCGGGGTGGTGCGGGTCGCCTTCGCCCGCGAGGACCACGACGCGGTGCTGAGCGCGCTGGCCGCGGGCCTGAGCCCGCGGGTGCTGCACGCCCCCGCGCGGCTGGAGGGTGCCGCGCGCGAGCTGGGGGAGTACTTCGAGGGGCGCCGGCGCCGCTTCGGCGTGCCGCTGGACCTGTCGCTGGTGCGCGGCTTCCGCCGCGAGGTGCTCGGCGTGCTGCGCGGCCTGGGCTACGGCGAGACGGCCTCCTACGCGCGCGTGGCCGCCCTGGCGGGCAGCCCGCGCGCGGTGCGGGCGGTGGGCACCGCGTGCGCGCGCAACCCGCTGCCGCTGCTGGTGCCGTGCCACCGGGTGGTGCGCACCGACGGCGCGGCCGGGGGGTACCTCGGCGGCCCGGCGGCCAAGCGGCTGCTGCTGGCGCTGGAGGTGGGCACCGCGCCCGGCACCGCGCGCCTCGACGCGGGCGGGCGCGCGCGGCAGGCTGGTGCCGTGAGCGGGACGAGCGCCGAGGACTTCCAGCCCGAGCCGGCCCCGGGGCCGGAGGACGTCGAGGCGGTGCAGGAGGCGGCCGAGCGCGAGCGGCTGCGCGCCGAGGGCGAGCGTCCCGAGCCCTCCGACGCCGACGACCGCGAGGAGCCCGTCCCGTCGGCGGACCCCGACGTGGACGCGCCGGGCTGAGCCGCCCCGGGCGGGCCGGGGCGGCCCGGTCGGCTGCCGCGCCCGCGCGGCGCCCGCAGCCTACGGTGGTCGGGTGAGCACCGCCGCCGACGCCGACGACGCCTTCGCCGAGCTGCGGCGCGAGACGCCGACCGAGCGGCTGGACCGCAACTGGGTCGAGCTGCTGCAGGAGATGCGGGTGGTGCAGACCGGTGTGCAGCTGCTGGCGGGCTTCCTGCTGACCCTGCCGTTCCAGGCGCGCTTCGAGGACCTCGACGCGTTCCAGCGCGGGGTCTACGTGGTGGTGCTCCTGCTCGCGGTCCTGGCGATCGTGCTGTTCATCGCGCCCGTCGGCTACCACCGCGCCCTCTTCCGGCGCCGCTCCAAGGGCCGCCTGGTGCGCGCGGGCACGCGCTTCACCACCGCCGGCCTCGGCGTCGTCGGGCTGGTCGTCACCGGCGCCGTGCTGCTCGTGGTGGACGTGGTCAGCGGGCGCGCCCCCGCCGTGGCGGCGGCCGGGGCCGTGGCCGTCGCGGTGCTGGTGAGCTGGCTGCTGCTCCCGCTGCGGGAGGTGCGCGCCGTGCGCGCCGTGGCCGGTGCGCCGGGGGCGGGTGCGCCCGGGGCGGGCGCCGGCGGGGGTGCCGCGACCCGTCTTTGACGCCCGATCCGGCGCCGATTAGAGTCCGGCCCAGGCATCGAGCGTCAGCGACAAGCCCTGGCTTGCTGACCGGCAACCCTCGTCCGCGGTGGGGTGCTCCAGGTGAAAGCCCGGCGGGACGGTGCGTCCCGCAAGCGTGTGGTCGAGCGGCGCAGCGCGCGCTCGCCCTCCCCGGCAGGAGGCTGTTCGTCGTGATCCCGTGCACCACCTCCCGCCCCGCGGCCTCGTGCCCCCGGGGCGGTCCCGCGACCCGCGGCTGACCCCCCCCGCGCGCCCGAGCGGCGCCACCCGTCCCGCCCCGCGGCCCGACCCCGGTCCGCCGCGCACCCGAACCCGCACCCGCGAGGAGCCCGCCTTGTCCAGCACCACGCCCCCCGCCCTGCCCGAGAAGCCCCGGCGCAGCCGGCTGCCGCTGATCGTCGGCCTCGCCGTCGCCGTGGTGGCCGCCGTCGTCGTCGCCCTGCTCGTGCGCGGCGGCGACGACACCGCCACGACCGCCGCCGGCGGCGGCGAGGTGCGCACCGTGCGCATCGGCGTGACCGACCAGGCCGAGCCGTACTGGAACACCTACGTCGACCTGGCGCGCGAGCGCCTCGGCGTCGAGGTGGAGCTGGTGAACTTCTCCGACTACAGCCTGCCGAACCCGGCGCTGAGCCAGGGCGAGGTGGACCTCAACCAGTTCCAGCACGTGCAGTACCTGGCGAACTACAACGTGACCGCCGGCGACGACCTGCAGCCCATCGGCGCCACCGCCGTGTACCCGCTGCCGCTGTACTCCACCACCGTCGAGGAGCCCGGCCAGTTCGCCGAGGGCGCCACGATCGCCATCCCGAACGACGCCATCAACGAGGCGCGCGCGCTGCTGGTGCTGCAGGCCGCCGGCCTGGTGACCCTGGCCGGGGGCGGCACCGCGTTCTCCACCACGCAGGACGTGGAGTCCGCGCGCGTGGAGGTCGTCCCGCTGGACGCCTCGCAGACCGCCGGCGCCCTGCAGAGCGGGTCCGCCGACGGCGCTGTGGTGAACAACAACTACGCCACCAGCGCCGGGCTGTCCCCGGACGACATCGTGTTCCAGGACGACCCGGCCAGCCCCTCCGCGGCCCCGTACGTGAACCTCTTCGTCTCGCGCGCCGAGGACACCGGCGACCAGACCTACCTCGACCTGGCGAAGCTCATCCACGACCCGGCCGTGCAGGCGGAGTTCGTCGAGAGCTACCCGCAGGCCGTCGTCCGCGACACGGAGGCCCCGGTCCTGCAGGAGGACCTGGCCACCGTGGAGGAGGACGCGCGGGCGGCGCAGGGCTGAGATGTCCGAACCCCTCGTGCGCCTGCGGGGCGTCACCAAGCGCTACGAGCGCGGCGGCAGGAGCGTCACCGCCGTGGACGACGTCAGCCTGGAGGTGGGCACCGGCGAGGTGCTCGCCGTCATCGGGTACTCCGGGGCCGGCAAGTCCACGCTCGTGCGCCTGGTGAACGCCCTGGAGGCGCCCACCTCCGGCGGCGTCGAGGTGGCCGGGCGGGAGCTGACGCGGCTGCCCGAGAAGGAGCTGCGGGCGGCGCGCCGGGAGATCGGCATGATCTTCCAGCAGTTCAACCTGTTCCGCTCGCGCACCGTGGCCGGCAACGTCGGCTACCCGCTGAAGGTGGCCGGGGTGCCGAAGGCGCAGCGCGAGGCGCGCGTGGCGGAGCTGCTGGACTTCGTGGGCCTGCTCGAGCGCGCCCACGCGCACCCCGAGCAGCTCTCCGGCGGGCAGAAGCAGCGCGTGGGCATCGCCCGCGCGCTGGCGACGAACCCCCCGCTGCTGCTGGCGGACGAGGCCACCAGCGCCCTCGACCCGGAGACCACCACCGAGGTGCTCTCCCTGCTGCGCAGGGTGAACCGCGAGCTGGGCGTGACGATCGTCGTCATCACGCACGAGATGGACGCGGTGCGGCAGATCGCCGACCGCGTGGCCGTCATGGAGGCCGGGCGCGTCGTGGAGGTCGGCGACGTGTACGACGTGTTCTCCGCCCCGCGCACCGCGCCGGCGCGCCGGTTCGTGCGCAGCGTCCTGCACGACCGGCCCTCGGCCGAGCAGCTGGCGCGCCTGCGCGCGCACCACCCCGGGCGCCTGGTGACCGTGCGCATCACCGACGAGCCCGGGCTGCAGAAGCGCGTGGACGACGCGTTCGCCTCCGCGGGGGTGCGCACCGAGCTCGTGCACGGCGGCGTGGGGGAGTTGCGCGAGCGGCGCATCGGCTCCCTGACGTACGAGGCCACCGGCCCGGACGCGGCGGTCGAGGCGGCCCTGGCCGCGCTGCGCGGCGCGGGCGTGGTGGCCGAGGAGGAGGTCTGAGGTGGAGGGTTTCACCAGGACGGCCGACGTCTACCTCGACGCCATCGGCCAGACCCTGTTCATGGCGGTGGTCTCCATGGTCGCCTCCGGCCTGCTCGGCCTGGCCCTGGGCATCGCCCTGTACGCCACCCGCCCGGGGAACCTGCTGGGCAACCGGCTGGTGTTCGGCGCCCTGGGCCTGGTCGTCAACGTGGTGCGCCCCATCCCGTTCGTCATCTTCCTCGCCGCGGTCACCCCGCTGCAGGTGGCGGTGATCGGCACGAACATCGGCACCGGCGCGGTGACGTTCGCCATCGCGCTGGCCGCCGCGTTCGCGGTCTCGCGCATCGTCGAGCAGTCGCTGGTGGGCGTGGACCCCGGCGTCGTGGAGGCCGCGCGCGCCGCCGGCGCCTCCCGGCTGGGCATCCTCTTCGGCGTGGTGGTGCCCGAGGGCCTGGGCCCGCTGGTGCTGGGGTACACGTTCATCTTCGTGGGCATCGTCGACATGACCGCCCAGGCCGGTCTCGTCGGCGGCGGCGGGCTGGGCAGCTACGCCATCCAGTACGGCGCCCAGCGCTACGACTACGGCGTCATCTACGTCAGCGTCGCCACGATCATCGTCATCGTGCAGCTGGGGCAGCTGCTGGGCAACCGGATCGCCCGCGGGGTCCTGCGCCGCTGAGGCGGGGTCAGCCGTGCTCGCCGCGGCGGCGGCCGAGGGCGCGGGCGGCGGCGCCCACGGTCTCGCGGGCGCCCTCCACGACGATGCGGGCGGCCGAGGGGTCGCCGTGCAGGCCCGCCCTCGCGGTGGCCTTCGCGGTGGCGAGGAACTGCTCACGGGTGACGTGCGGGGGGATCATCGGCACGTCCGGGTCCACGACGGCGTCGACGACGGTGGGCCGGTCGGCCGCCAGCGCCGCGTCGAGCAGCGCGGCCAGGCCCTCGGGCCCCTCGGTGCGCACCCCGCCCAGGCCGAGCAGGCGCGCGTACTCCCCGTAGGGCAGGTCCGGCACGTCCATCGCGGCGCCGAAGGGCACCTCGCCCTGCACCGCGCGCGCCTCCCACGCGACGAACGAGAGCTGCCGGTTGTTGAACACCACGACGACGAACCGCGGGTCGGCCCACGTGCGCCAGCGCTGCGCGACGGTGACGAGCTCGTTGATGCCGTTCATCTGCATGGCGCCGTCGCCGATCAGCGCCAGCACCGGCCGGTCGGGGTGGGCCTGCTTGGCGGCCAGCGCGTAGGGCATCCCGCCGCCCATCGACAGCAGCGTGCCCGACAGGGAGGCGAGCATGCCCGGGCGCAGGTCGAGGTCGCGGGCGTACCAGCTCGTCGCGGTGCCGCAGTCCACCGCGATCATCGCGTCGTCGGTCAGCCGCGAGGACAGCTCGCGCACCACCAGTTCGGGGTTCAGCGGGTGCGCGGCGGCCGCGGCGCGCTCCTCGCCCCAGGCGCGCCAGGTGGCGTTCCACCCAGCGATGCGCTCGCGCCACGACGGGTCGGGCTCGGCGCCCTCCAGCAGCGGCAGCAGCGCCGCCAGCGTCAGGCCCGCGTCGCCGACGAGGTTGACCTCGGTGGGGTAGCGCAGGCCGCAGCGCGCGCCGTCCACGTCGATCTGCACCGCGCGCGCCTGCCCGGGCGGCGGGTAGTACTCGCTGTACGGCATGGTCGTGCCGACCATCAGCAGGACGTCGCACTCCTGCATCAGGTTCCAGCTCGGGCGGGTGCCGAGCAGGCCGATCGAGCCGGTCACCCAGTCCAGGCGGTCGTCCAGGACCGCCTTGCCCAGCAGCGCCTTCGCCACCCCGGCGCCGAGGCGGTCGGCCACCGCGGTCAGCTCCTGCGTGGCGCCCAGCGCACCCGCGCCGGCCAGGACCGCCACCCGCTCGCCCGAGCGCAGCACCGCGGCGGCCTGCTCCAGCGCCTCGCGGCGCGGGGTGCCCGGCAGGGAACCCGGCACGGCGCTGGTGTGGGTGTAGCCGTGCCCGACGGGCACCTCGAGGACGGCGTCGGCGTCCTGCAGGTCGCTGGGCAGCACGATCGCGGTCACCGTGCGCCGCTCCAGCGCGGTGCGCGCGGCGCGGTCCACCGCGTGCTGCACCTGGCTGGGGTCGCTGACCTGGAACAGGTACTCGCCGGCGACGTCGGCGTACAGCCGCACGAGGTCCAGCTCCTGGTAGTACCCGGTGCCCAGGGAGTTCGAGGCGCTCTGCCCGAGCAGCGCCACCACGGGCACGTGGTCGAGCTTGGCGTCGTACAGGCCGTTGAGGGCGTGCACCGCGCCGGGGCCGGAGGTCACCGCGCACACCCCGATGGGGCTGCCGCCGTACTTCACGTCGGCCGTGGCGGCGAAGCCGGCGGTCTCCTCGTGGCGCACCTGCACGAACTCCGCCTCGCCGGCGGCCTGGGCGCGCCCGAGGGCGGAGACCACCCCGCCGATGCCGTCGCCGGGGTAGCCGTACACCCGGCGCGCGCCCCAGCGGGCCAGGCGCGAGACGACGTGGTCACCGACGGTGGGGGAGGCCATGGTCCCAGGGTCCGCGCCGCACCGGGCCCGCGCACCCGGAGCGGGGGTGGGGCGCTCCGGCCGTGGGCTCCAGCCGGTGCGCCCGCGCACGTCGGACACCCCAGGGGTCGGGAGGTCGACCTCGGGCCGCACGGGGTGGTGCCGTGGGGGACGCCGGCGGCCGGTGATGCGCGTGGAGCGGGAGAGCCTTGCGGGTCACGGCCCGGACGACGAGGCTGGCCCGGGTGGACGACCTCCTGACCGCTGAACGTCGACTGCAGGCCGCGCAGCTGGCCGCCGATGTCGACGCGCTCGAGGCGCTGCTGCACCCGGACGTCGTCGGCAGAGGCCCCGACGGGTCGACCTTCACCAAGCAGGACGACCTCGACAGCTACCGATCGGGCAACCTGCGCATCGAGGCCATGGTCGAGCAGTCGGTCGAGGTCCACGACGACGGCGCCACCGGGGTGACGCGCACGGTCCTCGACGTCGACGCCGTCCAAGCAGGCGCGGCCGTCAGCGCACGCGTGCGGTACACGCGCCTGTGGGTGCGGACCGCGGGTGGGTGGCAGGTGCTGGCCGCCGCCTTCACGCCCGTGACGCAGTAGCCGACCGGTCGAACGGCCGGACGTGACAGCTCGTCCGGTCGTGGGCCTGCTCAGGCTGCTGCTGGTCGGCCGGTCGTCGTGACGGCGGCGGGGTGCGGGCCGGTGCGAGCGGCCGGGGCCAGGCGGTGCGCTCGTCGCAGGGTGTGTGCGTCGTGAGGCAGCCGTGCAGGCAGCGCCGCGGTCAACCGCTGGAGCTCCCTGGTGCGGTCCCGGATCGCGCTCTGGTGCGCCCGGACCAGGAGCTCCAGCCCCTCGACGTCCTGGCTGTCCCCGGTGACCGGGCGGTGGTGAGCGGCGTCCAGGCGCACGATCCCAGCCAGCACCCCGGCGTCCCCGACGTCGGGCTCCGCGCCCGAGCTGGTGTGCCGCTGCCGGTACCGGGCGGCCTGGACCGGGTCGATCGCGTGCACGGTGCACCTGGCCGCCAGCAGGGCCTGCACCCACGTGCCCCGGTCGGTCTCGATCCCCACGACCACCGCACCGGCGCGCAGGCAGCCGCTCAGCGGGTCGACGTCGTCCTCGGCGTGCAGGTGCTCGGAGATCACCGCGTGCAGCCGCGCCGTCCCTGCCGCGCCCTCGGGCGGACGGGCCTCGACCAGCCGCCGACCAGCCGCCGGCCCTGCCCGTCGTGGATCACCACATCGTGGTCACCACCGGCCCGGTCGTCACCGACGAAGGACGACCCCCGGCGGGCCGCCCCGACGGCAGCGACGGAGCGGAGCAGCGGCCAGTGCTCGAGCGCTCACCACCACCGGCCACCCTCGGCCACGGCGGGGCACGTCACCCCGGCAGCGGTCACGCCTGCCCACGACCGGTGGGGCGCACGCTCTGGCACCGGAACTCCACGGTCCAGTCGGTGGGAGTGCTGACCCCACCGGTCGCTACCGGCACCGAGCCTGCTCCCGGAGGGACCCGGCTCGGTGGCCCGTCAGTCGGTGGGCATCCGAGTGTGGTGCTGCTCGCCCAGCGGCTCGGCCACCTGCCCGCCCGCCGGCTCGTCGGCGCTGCCGACGCCGCTGGGGCTGGCCGGGTCGTAGGTGTTCTGGCCGCCGGTCACCTTCGTGCGCACGCTGCCGGCGGCGGCGCCGACCTTCTCCTGCGCGGCGGTGCCGGCCTGGCGGGCCACCTCGGTGGCCTTGTCCTCCAGGTCGACGACGCGCTTCTGCACCTGCGGGTTGTCCCAGGCGCGCGTGGCCAGCGAGCGGATCTGCTCGTACCGCTGCCGCCCGGCGCGGGCGCCGAGGACGTAGCCGGCGGTGCCGGCCACGAGGAACAGGACCTTGCCCTTCATCGTGGACCTCCGGGTCTCGGGGGGTGATCGGGTGATCACCGACCACTCTCCCAGCGCCGCGGGCCGCGCGCTCGTCAGAGCGCCCGGCGCAGGGCCCGCACCAGCACCTCCACGTCCTGCGCGGAGGTGTCCAGGTGCCCGCTGACGCGCAGCGCCGGCACGCGCATCTCCCCGGGTGCGCGCTCGGTGCCCAGCGCGGTGGTCAGCACGCCGTCGGCCTCGAGCAGCCGCGCGCGCACCGCGGCCGGGTCCACCCCCGCGGCCGCCCCCGGGGCCGACGGGCGCAGCGTGACGGTGGCGCTGGGCTCGTCGAGGTCCTCGACCACCTCCCAGGACCCGGCCAGCGCCTCGGCGAGGCGCCGGCGCACCGCCGCGCCGACGGCGGCCAGCCCCGCGCGCACCGCGGCCGGGCCGAGGTCGCGGTGCTCGGCCAGCGCGGCGGCCAGGCCCAGGCGCCCGGCCACGTGGGCCTCGTGCTGCTCCAGCGGTCCCAGGCGCTGCGCCAGCGGCCCGCGGGCGGCGACGACGCCCACCCCGCGCGGGCCGGCGAGCCACTTGCGGGAGGTGCCGTAGACGACGACGTCCGCCTCCGCGGGCAGCGCCGACAGGTCGGTGTCCACGTGGCCCAGGGCCTGCGCGGCGTCGAGGACGACGGGCACGCCCGCGGCGGCGACCTGCGCGGCGACCTGCGCGGCCGGCTGCACGGTGCCCACGTGGCTGCCCACCCACGTCACGTGCACCAGGCCGGGGCGCTCGCCGCCGGCCGCGGCGCGGGCGAACGCCTCCGGGTCCAGGCGGTGCGGGCCGGGCACGACGAGCGGGCGCACGCCCGCGCGGCGCAGTATCGCCACGTTGGGCCCGTACTCGCCGGGCGCGTGCGCCGCGGTGGCCGGCGGGCCGCCGGGCCAGCTCAGCAGCAGCTGCTGCAGCGCGTCGCCCGCGCCGTGCACGAAGGCGACCACGCCCTCGCCGGCCGGCCAGCCCAGCAGCGCGCGCACGTCGTCGCGGGCGCGCTCGAGCACCGCCGCGGCGCCGGCGGCGGCGACGTAGCCGCCCTCCTCGGCCTCACGGCGCGCGTGCGCGGCGGCCGCGTCGAGCGCCGCCCAGCCGCTGCGCCCGGCGGCGGCGGAGTCCAGGTGCACCAGCCGGCGCGGCGGGCGGGTGCGCCGCCACGCGTCGGCCAGCGCCCCGGCGGGCGCGGGGGAGCTGTCCGCGGGGTGGACGGGGCCGGGGGTGTCGACGGTGCGCTGCACGGTGCGATCGTGGCAGTCCCGGCGTGCGCGGTCGCCCGGTTTGCGGGTGGATGGTGCCCGACGGCCGCGCAGGGCGGCCGGTGCACGAGCGACCACCCCCCGGGCGACCACCCGGACGAGCACCCAGGAGGACCCGTGGCCAACGTCAGCCCCATCGACGTCCAGAAGGCGCTGCACGGCGTGGAGTACCCGGCGTCGAAGGACGCCCTGCTCAAGGCCGCCGACGACAACGGCGCGCCGAAGGAGGTCAAGGACGCGCTCGCGGGCATCGCCGACCGCGAGTACGAGGGCCCCACCGGGGTGTCCTCGGAGGTCTCCGGCGGCTGAGCCCGCAGGTCCGGGCCCCCGCGCCCGCCTCAGGCGGCGCGGGGGTCGACCCGGGCCTCGGCGGGCCCGGCCGCGCCGACCGCGGCGGCGACCGCCTCCGTGGTGAGCGCGGGGGCACGGCGCCCGGCCAGGCGGCGCGCGGCGGCGGCGCCCCAGGCCACCGCGAGCAGCAGCGCGAGCACGGCCTCGGGCCAGCGCGCGGCGCCGGCCAGCACGACGGCGGTGGTCAGCAGGGCCACGGCGAGGACGGCGTCGCCGATCCCCGTCCAGCGTCGGTCCACCACGACCTCCCTCGTCCCGTCGCACGGTCACCCGGGTACTACCCCCACAGTACGCCGCAGAAACCTCTTCGGTGCACCGAAAACGACGCGGCGGCACGGACCCCCACCCCCGCGGCGGCACGGGTGGCAAGCTGGCCCCGTGCCCCGACCCGCCACCCCGGCCGCCGAGGACTGCCTCAAGGCCGTCTACGCCGCGGGGGAGTGGTCGGACGAGAAGATCACGCTCTCCCGGCTGGCGCAGGCGCTGGGCGTCTCGCCCTCGACGGCCTCGGAGGCCGTGCGCAAGCTCACCGACGCCGGGCTGCTGCGCCACGAGCGCTACGGCGGCGTGGAGCTGACCGAGGCCGGGCTGGCGCAGGCGCTGGGGGTGGTGCGCCGGCACCGCCTGGTGGAGACCTTCCTCGTCGCCGACCTCGGCTACTCCTGGGACGAGGTGCACGAGGAGGCCGAGGTCCTCGAGCACGCCGTCTCCGACCGCATGCTCGACCGCCTCGACCGGCGCCTGGGCCACCCCGAGCGCGACCCGCACGGCGACCCCATCCCGCGCCCGGACGGCACCGTGCCGCGGCCGGGCGCGCACAACCTCGCCGACCTGCCCGAGGGCGCGGCCGGCTCCGTGGCGCGCATCTCCGACGCCGACCCCGACGTGCTGCGCTACTTCGCCGAGCTGGGCATCGGGCTGGACGTGCGCGTGCGGGTGGTCACCCGCCGCGGCTTCGCCGGCACCACCGTCGTGCGGCTGGGCGAGGGCCCCGGCGCGCGCGACGTCGACCTCGGCGACCCCGCCGTGGCCGCCGTCTGGGTCCTGCCCGCCCGGTGAGCACCACCGACGGGGGCGCCGGGGGCGCGACGGGCATCGAGGGCGCGACGGGCCCCGGGGGCGCCGTGCGCGACTCCCACGGGCGCCTGCGCGCGGCGAAGACCCACGACGTGACCGTCGTCGGCAGCGTCAACGCCGACCTGGCGATCGCGCTGCCGGCGCTGCCGCCGGCCGGGCAGACCGTGCGCGGCGCCGACGCCGTGCGCGGCCCGGGCGGCAAGGGCGCCAACCAGGCCGTCGCCGCCGCGCGCCTGGGGCGGAGCACCGCGATGGTCGCCGCCGTCGGCGCGGACGCCGACGGGCGCGCGCTGCGCGCGGCGCTGGCCGCCGAGGGCGTCGACGTGGCCCACGTGGGCGAGGTGCCCGCGCCCACCGGCGTCGCCGTCGTGCTCGTGCACGGCGGGGAGTCCACGATCGTGCTCAGCCCCGGCGCCAACGACCACCTCGACGCCGGGCGCGTGCGGGCGGCCGCGGCGGTGGTCAGCGGCGCGCGCGCCGTGCTGCTGCAGTGCGAGGTGCCCGACGCGGCGCTGCTGGCCGCGGCGCGGCTGTGCACCGGGCTGCTCGTGCTCAACCCCGCCCCGGCGCGGGCGCTGCCGGCGGAGCTGCTGCGGCGCACCGACCTGCTCGTGCCCAACGCCGGGGAGCTGGCCGTGCTGGCCGGCGAGGACCCCGCCGACGGCGCCGCCGGCGACCTCGACGCGCTGGTGCACCGGGCGCGCGCGGTGCGCCCCGACGGCACCACCGTGGTCACCCGCGGCGCGCTGGGCTGCGCGGTGGTCACCCCCGCCGGGGTGGCCGAGGTGCCCGCCGCGCCCGTCGGGGCCGGCGGGGTCGTCGACGCCACCGCGGCCGGCGACGGCTTCGTCGCGGCGCTGGTGGACGCCCTGCTCGGCGGGGCCGGGCTGGTGGACGCCGCCCGGTGGGCGGCGCGGGCGGCGGCGGTGGTGGTGGGCCGCCCCGGCGCGGCGGCCTCGCTGCCGCGCCGCGAGGAGGTCGAGGGCGCAGCGGGCGCACCGGGCGCCGGGGGCGTCGCGGGGACGGACGAGCGGGAGGTGGCGCGGTGAGCGTCGGGTGGGGCTTCGTGGGCACGGGCGGCATCGCCCGGACGGTGGTGCGGGCGCTGGAGCTGGCCGACGGCGGGGAGCTGGTGGCGGTGTGCTCGCGCGACGCCGGCCGCGCGCGCGCCTTCGCCGACGAGCACGGCGCGGCCGGGGCGCACGACGACGTCGCGGACCTGCTGGCCGACCCGGCGGTGGACGCGGTGTACGTGGCCACCACCCACCCGCAGCACCACGCCCCGGCGCGCGCGGCGCTGCTGGCCGGGACCCCGGTGCTGGTGGAGAAGCCGATGACCGTCACGGCCGCGGCCACCGGCGACCTGGTCGCCACCGCCCGCGAGCGCGGCGTCTTCCTCATGGAGGCGTACTGGACGCGCTTCCTGCCCCTGACGCGCGAGCTGCTGGACGTGGTGGCCTCCGGCGCGGTCGGGCAGGTGCTCTCCGTGCACGCCGACCTCGGCTTCCCCGCGCCGGAGTCGGCCCGGCGCTTCCACGACCCCGAGATCGGCGGCGGCTCGCTGCTGGACCTGGGGCCCTACCCGGTCGGGCTGGCGCTGACGCTGCTGGGCGCCCCGGACACCGTGCGCGCCGCCGGGACGCTGACGCCCACGGGCGTGGACCGCCAGGTCGCCCTGGCGCTGTCGTGGGAGTCCGGTGCGGTGGCCGCGCTGTCGACGACGATCGCCGCGCAGGCGTCCTCGCGCGCCTGGGTCGAGGGCGACGCCGGCTGGATCGAGCTGGACGCGCCGCTGCACTCCGGCCGGCGCTTCAGCGTGCACCGGCGCGGCTCGGAGGAGGTCGAGGTGCACGAGAACGGCGTCGAGCACGGGCACCGGTTCATGCTCGAGCACGTGCACGAGTGCCTGGCGGCCGGGCGCACCGAGAGCCCGCTGGTGCCGCTGAGCTGGTCGCTGGAGCTGGCCGGCGTGCTGGAGCAGGCCCTGACCCAGGTGGGCGCGGCGCGCCGCCCCGAGCTGGGCTGAGCCGGTCCCGCGCGACCCCGCGCGGGGCGGCGGCGCACCGCCTGGTTACGGTCGCGCCATGCCGCTGACTGGTGAGTACGTGCCGAGCCCCGAGGCCTGGGTCCGGGAGCAGGTGGAGAAGTACGAGGCGTCCGGGGGCGCCGAGGCCGGCGACCTGCGCGGGATGCCGGTGGTCATCGTGACCACGAAGGGCGCGAAGTCGGGCAAGCTGCGCAAGCAGGCCCTCATGCGCGTGGAGCACGAGGGCAGCTACGCGGCCGTCGCCTCGCTGGGCGGGGCGCCCAAGCACCCCGTCTGGTACCACAACCTCAAGGCCGAGCCGCTGTGCGAGCTGCAGGACGGGCCGGTGCGCAAGGACTACCGCGCCCGCGAGGTCACCGGCGAGGAGAAGGCCGCCTGGTGCGAGCGCGCCGTGGCCGCCTACCCCGACTACGCCGACTACCAGGCGAAGACGGAGCGGGAGATCCCCGTCTTCGTGCTCGAGCCCGTCGGCTGAGCGCCCCCGCGCGCTCGCGTCGCCCGGACGGGCGCTGCTCCGTCCGGGTGACGCACCCTCAAGACGCCCTCCCGACCTGACACACTCGTCGTGACAGTACGAGCACGATGAGTGATCAGGAGGCGATCGCCGTGCGGATCGGGTCCGTGACCACGCCCTCGCCGGTGCGCAGCACCGTCCGTCCCGAGGCCCTGCGCCACCTCGTCCCGGTGCAGCCCCTCAGCCCCGACCACGTCCACGAGGACCCGCTGGACGAGCTGACCCGCTCCGACCGCGACCTCATCGCCCACCTGTACGGCCCGGTGCTCGACCTCGACGAGCTCGAGGGCACCCCCGTGGCGCGCCTGGCCGCCGAGATCGCCCGCGAGCGCCGCTCCGGCACCGTCGGCGCCGGGCGCGACCTGACCGCCGAGGACGTGCGCCGCATCGTCGGGCGCCTGACGCTGACCAGCCCGCGCCCCGTGCCGGTCGCCGTGCAGGTGCGGCTGATGGCCCTGCTGGGCGCCGGCGGCGGGCACCTGGACGTCGTGCTCTGAGCCGCCCGCGCCGGGCCGCGCCCGCGCCGGAGCACCCCGCGGCGCTGCCGCGCCGCCGGGGTGGTGGCAGGGTGGCCGGGTGCGCCTGCTGCTCGTCCGCCACGGCCAGACCCCCGCGAACGTCGCCCGCCTGCTCGACACCGGCGTGCCCGGCCCCGGGCTGACCGACCTGGGCCGCGAGCAGGCCGACGCCCTCGCCGACACCCTCGCCGAGGAGGGGATCGGCGCGCTGACCGCCTCCTCGCAGGTGCGTGCGCAGCTGACCGCGGCACCGCTGGCCGCCCGCCTGGGCCTGCACGTGGCCGTCGACGCCGGGCTGCGCGAGATCGAGGCCGGTGAGGTGGAGATGCGCGGCGACGACGAGGCGCTGGCCCGGTACTTCGCCGTCGTCGGCGCCTGGCTGCGGGGGGACCTCGACGCCGCCCTGCCCGGGGCGCCGGACGGGCACGCCTTCTTCGCCCGCTACGACGCCGCCGTGGCCGCGGCCGTCGAGCGCGCCCGCGCCGCCGGGGCGGGCACGCTCGCGCTGGTCAGCCACGGCGCGGCGATCCGCACCTGGGCGGGGGTGCGCGCGCGGAACCTCTCCGGCGCCTTCGTGCACGACACGGGCCTGCTCAACACCGGGGTGGTGGACCTGCGCGGCGACCCGGAGCGGGGCTGGACGTGCGAGTCGTGGATGGGCGCGGCCGTGGAGCAGGCGCAGGCCGACGCCGCCGGCGCCGGACCCGCGGGCGAGCCCGGCTCGGTGTTCTGAGCCGAGGTCGCGACCCGGGCCGCCCGGGCCGCCCGGGGCGGCGCCGCGCGCCCCGCGCCGGTAGGGTCCGTGAGCAGGTGTGCCGGGAAGTCTGGTCGGCGGTCCCGTCCGCGACCCCTGGAGGCCACCGTGTCCCCGAGCACCCCCGCCCGCCCGCCCCTGTTCGCCCGGGGCTCCTGGCCCGAGGCGCGCCGCATCGCCGACGTGCTGCGCTACGAGACCGTCGGCGGCGCCCTGCTGCTGGCGGCGACCGCGCTGGCGCTGGTGTGGGCCAACCTGCCCGGGGGCACCTACGAGGCGGTGCGGCAGTTCCACCTCGGGCCCGCCGCGCTGGACCTGGACCTCTCGATCGAGCACTGGGCCGCCGACGGGCTGCTGGCGGTCTTCTTCTTCATCGCGGGCCTGGAGCTCAAGCGCGAGTTCGTCGCCGGTGACCTGCGCGACCCGCGCGCGGCGGCGCTGCCCATCGCCGCGGCCGTCGGCGGCATGGCGGTGCCCGCCGGCGTCTACGTGCTCGTGGTCTCCCTGGCCGACGCGCCCGCCGGGGCGCACGCCGGCTGGGCGATCCCCACCGCCACCGACATCGCCTTCGCCCTGGGCGTGCTCGCCGTCATCGGCAGCCACCTGCCCTCCGCGCTGCGCACCTTCCTGCTGACCCTGGCCGTCGTCGACGACCTGCTGGCCATCACCGTCATCGCGGTCTTCTACACCGCCGACCTGGCCGTGGGGCCCCTGCTGCTGGCGCTGCTGCCGCTGGCCGCGTTCGCCGTGCTGGTGCAGAAGCGGGTGCGCACCTGGTGGCTGTTGATCCCGCTGGCGCTGCTGGCGTGGGGCCTGGTGCACGCCTCGGGCGTGCACGCCACCGTCGCCGGGGTGCTGCTGGGCCTGTCGGTGCCGGTGGTGCGCAGCGCCGCCGCCGGCGGCCCGCAGGCCGGCCCCGGGCTGGCCGAGCACTTCGAGCACCGCTGGCGGCCGCTGTCCGCCGGCTTCGCCGTGCCCGTCTTCGCGCTCTTCTCCGCCGGGGTGGTCGTCGGCGGCGCCTCCGGCTTCGCCGACGCCCTCAGCGACCCCGTCGCCCTCGGCGTGGTGCTCGGCCTCGTGGTCGGCAAGCCCGTCGGCATCGTGCTGACCACCTTCCTGCTGGCGAAGCTGACCAGCGCGGAGCTGGACGAGCACCTGTCCTGGGTGGACGTCGCCGGCCTCGGCGTCCTGGCCGGGATGGGCTTCACCGTCTCGCTGCTCATCGGCTCCCTGGCCTTCGGCGAGGGCAGCGAGGCCGGTCAGCACGTCACCCTCGGCGTGCTGGTGGGCTCCACCGTCGCGGCGCTGCTGGCCGCGCTCGTCCTCAGCGCCCGCAACCGCACCTACCGGCGCATCGAGCTCGAGGAGGGCGTCGACGCCGACGGCGACGGCGTCCCGGACGTGTACCAGCGCGAGCGCGGCACCGGCGGGCGCGCCTGAGGGTCCGGCCCGGCGCCTACCCTGGAGCACCGTGCAGTGCTCCTACTCCGACGCCGGCGCGTGCCGCTCGTGCACCCTCATCGAGCTGCCCTACCCGCGCCAGCTCGCCGGCAAGGAGGAGCGCTGCCGCGCGGCGCTGGGCGAGCACCCGGGCCTGCGGTGGCTGCCCACCGTGCGCAGCGCCGAGGCGGGCTACCGCAACAAGGCCAAGATGGTCGTCGGGGGCACCGCCCGCCGGCCCACCCTGGGCATCCTCGACGCCGCCGGGCGCGGGGTGGACCTGCGCCGCTGCGCGGTGTGCTCCCCGGGCGTGCGCGCCGCGCTGCCGGCGGTGGCGCGCTTCATCACCCGCGCCGGGCTGGAGCCCTACGACGTGCCGCGCCGGCGCGGGGAGCTGAAGAACGTCCTGGTCACCGAGTCGCCCGACGGCGAGCTCATGCTGCGCTTCGTGGTGCGCTCGCGCGCACCGCTGGCCGCGATGCGCCGCGAGCTGGCGCACCTGCGGCGCGAGCTGCCGAACGCCGTCGTCGTCACCGCCAACCTGCTGCCCGAGCACAAGGCGGTCGTCGAGGGCGAGGAGGAGGTCGTGCTCACCGAGCGCACCTCGCTGCGCATGCGGCTGGGCGCGGTGGACCTGCACCTGCGCCCGCAGAGCTTCTTCCAGACGAACTCCCCGGTGGCCGAGGCCCTGTACGCGCAGGTCGCCGGGTGGGTGCAGGAGGTCGCCCCCGCGCAGGTGTGGGACCTGTACTGCGGCGTCGGCGGCTTCGCGCTGCACTGCGCGGCGCCCGGCCGGCGCGTGACCGGCGTGGAGGTCAGCGCCGAGGCCGTCGAGAGCGCCCGCGCCTCCGCGCGCGCCGCGGGCCTGCAGGGTCTAGAGTTCCTCGCCGCCGACGCCACCCGCTTCGCCCTGGAGGCGCCCGCGGCGCCGGACCTCGTCGTCGTCAACCCGCCGCGGCGCGGGATCGGCGCGCCGCTGCGCGAGTGGCTGGAGCGCTCCGGGGTGCGCCACGTCGTCTACTCCAGCTGCAACCCCGACTCCCTGGCCGCGGACCTCGCCGCGATGCCCTCGCTGCGCCCGGTGCGCGCCCGCGTGCTCGACATGTTCCCGCAGACCGGGCACGTGGAGGTCGTCGCGCTCCTCGAGCGCGCCGCCTGAGGACGCCCCGCCCGGGGCGCGGGCGGCGACGCGCCGCGGCCCCGTGGCGCGGCCGCGCGCGCCCTGCCACGCTCGGAGACCCGAGCCGACGGCGGCCCGCCGTCCGCGCGACCGGAAGGTGTCGCCGTGCCGCCCACCAGCGCTCCCGCCAGCCCGCCCGCGCACCCCGCCCGTCCCGCGGGCCGGCGCGCGCGCCCGTCCCGCCCCCTCGCGGCGGTGCTGCTGTGCCTGGGGCTGGCCGCGCCCGCCCTCGCGGCCGCGCCCGCCGGCGCCACCACGACCCCCACCCCCACCGCGGCCCCCACCGCGGCCCCGGGCACCCCGGCGGCGGTGCCGCTCGTCGAGCGCGGCACCCGCGCCGTGGCCGCGCACCCGCCGCTGAAGCGCCCGGTGGCCACCGGCCGCGGCGGTGCCGTCGCCAGCGTCGACCCCGACGCCACCGCCGTCGGCCTGGAGGTGCTCAGCCGCGGCGGCAACGCCGTCGACGCCGCCGTGGCCACCGCCGCCGCCCTGGGCGTGACCGAGCCGTACTCCGCCGGCGTGGGCGGCGGCGGCTTCCTCGTCGCCTACGACGCGGCCACCGGGGAGGTCACCACGATCGACGGCCGCGAGACCGCCCCCGCCTCGCTGGGACCCACCTCCTTCCTCGACCCGGCCGGGCGGGCGCGCCCCTTCCCCGAGCTGGTCTCCTCCACGCTGTCCGTGGGCGTGCCCGGCACCCCCGCCACCTGGGAGCGGGCGCTGCGCGAGCACGGCACCTGGACCATGGGCGAGGCGCTGGCCGGCGCGCGCCGCCTGGCCGAGCGCGGCTTCGTCGTCGACGAGACGTTCCGGCAGCAGACGCTGGACAACGCCGCGCGCTTCCGCGACTTCACCTCCACGGCGCAGCTGTTCCTGCCCGGCGGGGACGCGCCCGCGGTCGGCTCCCTCTTCCGCAACCCGGACCTGGCCGCCACCTACGCCCTGCTGGGCGAGCAGGGCGCCGCCGCCCTGAACGGCGGCGAGCTCGGCCGCGCCGTCGTCGACACCGTCGCCGCGCCGCCGGTGGCGCCGGGCGTGACCCGCGAGGTGCTGCGCGGCGGCATGACCCTGGCCGACCTCAGCGCCTACCGGACCGTCGAGCGCCCCTCCACGGTGGTCGAGCACGAGGCCGCCGACGGGCCCGTGCAGGTGCACGGCATGGCCCCGCCCAGCAGCGGCGGCACCACCGTGGGCGAGGCGCTGCAGGTGCTCGACGCCCTCGGCCGCAGCGACGACCCGGTCGTCTCCGAGCACCGCAAGCTGGAGGCGGCGGCCCTGGCCTTCGCCGACCGCAACCGGTACGTCGGCGACCCGGACGCGCAGGACGTGCCCACGGCGGCGCTGCTGTCGCAGGCCTTCGCGGACTCGCGCGCCTGCGCGGTGCGCGACGACGCCGTCCTGCCCCGGCCCGTGGCCCCCGGCGACCCCGCGGCCCCGGTGCCGTGCGCGGCGGGCACCGCCGCCGCGGCCGGCGACGAGGGCACCTCCACCACCCACCTGGTCACCGCCGACGCCGCGGGGAACGTCGTCTCCTACACGCTGACCATCGAGCAGACCGGCGGCAGCGGCATCGTCGTGCCCGGGCGCGGGTTCCTGCTCAACAACGAGCTGACCGACTTCACCACCGGCCCCGCCGACCCGGCCGTGCCCGACCCGAACCTGCCCGCCCCGGGCAAGCGGCCGCGCTCGTCGATGTCGCCGACGATCGTGCTGCGCGACGGGCGCCCGCTGCTGGCCGTCGGCTCCCCGGGCGGGGCGACGATCATCGGCACCACCCTGGGGATCCTCGCCGACCGCCTCGACCGCGGCGTGCCGCTGGCCCGGGCCGTCGCCGCCCCGCGGGTCTCGGAGCAGAACCGCTCCGCCGCGGCCGGCGGGGCCGCCGCCGAGCCGGCCTACGTGGACTCCCCGCGCGGGCGGGCGCTGGCCGCGCTCGGGCACGTGTTCACCCCCGTGCCCGAGATCGGTGCGGCCGTCGCGCTGGAGGTGCTGCCCGACGGGAGCGCACTGGCCGTGGCCGAGCCCGCCCGCCGCGGCGGCGGCGCGGCCGGGGTGGTGCGCCCGGCGCCCTGAGCCGCCCGGGTGCCGGTGCCTCCCGACGCGCTCGAGTCGCGGGCGCGCCGGGGGCGGACCACACTCGACGGGCCGGAACACCCGGCACCACCCGGCACCACCGGGGACCGGCCCGCGCACCGCCTCAAGACCCGGGGCACGACCGCCCGGGGCCCGCCCGGTGCACGACCACCCTGGAGGTACCCGTGAGCACCCCCTCCGACGGAGCCCACGCAGCGGGCTCGCCCGGCGACGGCGCCGCCGCCGGGCCGCGCCCCTCGGGCCGCCCCGCCCAGCAGGCCACCGCCCACCCGGACCGCCTCAGCGTCGAGCACGGCCCCGGTCACGGCCCCGGTCACGACAGCGCCTCGCGCTCCATGAGCCGCAAGTCCGTCCTGCAGCGCGAGAAGGACGCCTTCGGCGGGATCAAGGTCGGCTCGGCGTTCTTCGGCTGGCTCACCGCCACCGGCACCGCCGTGCTGCTGACCGCCCTCCTGGCCGCCACCGGCACCGCCGTGGGCCTGGCGAGCACCGAGGGCACCCCCGCGCAGGCCGTGGGGTCGCTGGCCCAGCAGGCGCAGGGCTCCGCCGGCGCCCTCGGCGCCGCGGGGGCCGTGGCCCTGCTCGTGGTCCTCTTCGTCGCCTACTTCTGCGGCGGCTACGTCGCCGGGCGCATGGCCCGCTTCAACGGCGCCCAGCAGGGCGTGGCGGTGTGGGCGTGGGCGATCGTCGTGGCCCTGGTCGTGGCCGGCCTCGCCGCCCTGGCGGGCAGCTCCTACGACGTGCTCGGGCAGCTCAACAGCTTCCCGCGCCTGCCCTCGGACCTCTCCTCGCTGACCGCCGCCGGGGTGCTGGCCCTCATCGGCGCCGTCGTCGTCGCGCTCGTGGGCGCGGTCCTCGGCGGGCTGGCGGGCATGCGCTTCCACCGCCGCGTCGACCGCGCCGGGCTCGGCCGGTGAGCGCGGGCACCGAGGGGGCGGTGCGCGTCGAGCGCGCACCCTCGCGCGGCGGCAACCGCGGCCTGTACGGCAGCGACGCGGGGGCCAACACCCTGCTCTCCGGCACCGCCGAGGCCGTGGGCACCTTCGTGCTCGTCCTGGCCGGCACCGCCACGGCCGCCGCCGGCGTCGTCGCCCAGCCCGTCCCGTACGACCTGCTGGCCGTCGTGCTCGCCTTCGGCCTGGCGCTGGCCGCGCTGGCCGCCGCGCTCGGGCACGTCTCCGGCTGCCACCTCAACCCCGCCGTCACCCTCGGCCTGGCCGTCACCCGCCGCTTCCCGTGGCGCGCCGTGCCCGTCTACGTCGCCTGCCAGCTCGCCGGCGCGGTGATGGCCTCGCTGGCGGTGTGGGCCTTCTACGGCGAGCGCGCCCGCGAGGCGTTCGGGCTGGCCGCCACCGTCCCCGCCCCCGGCGTCGGCGACGCGCGCGCCCTGCTCGTCGAGGCCGTCATCACCTTCGTGCTCGTGCTCGTGGTGATCTCCGTGGCCACCGACGAGCGCGCCCCGGCCGCCGCCGCCCCGCTGGCGGTCGGCGCCACCCTGGCCGTGTGCGTGGCCGTGGCCGCGCCCCTGACCGGCGGCGCCGTCAACCCGGCCCGCGCCTTCGGGCCGGCGCTGGTCTCGGGCACCTGGGACTCCTTCTGGGTCTACCTGGTCGGCCCGCTCGTCGGCGGGGTGCTCGCCGCGCTGCTGTACGACCGCGTCCTCGGCCGGGCCGAGGCCCCCTCCGGCGACTGAGCCGGGGGGGGGGGGGGGGGGGGGGGGGGGGGGGGGGGGGGGGCGCGCGGGGCCGCCGCGCCCCCCCCCGCCCCCCCCCGCCCCCCGCGCTCCCCACCCCAACAAAGACAGACT
>NZ_JBJLRD010000062.1:0-23929 GCF_050871305.1 Kineococcus gypseus
GGCGGGGGCCCCCCGGCCGAACAGTGTGGGCCACGGGCTCACCGGGTGGGTGGGGCGGGGGGGGGGGCCGGCGGGGGGGGGGGGGCCCCCCCCCGCCGCTCAGCGGTGCAGCGCCGCGGCGCGCTCCCGCCGGGCGGTGCCCCCGCGCCGCCCGCCCCCGCGCGCGGCCTCGCCGGCGCGGCGCAGCAGCACGTCGACGCCCTCGCCGGACCCACCCGCACCGACGCCCACGCTCAGCGGGACGGACACCTGCGCGCCGTCGAGCCCGATGGGGTCGGCGACCGCGCGCACCAGCCGCTCGGCCAGGCGGTGGGCGCGCGCGGCGACCTCGGCGGCGTCGGGGCCGGTGAGAGCCGCGAGGAACTCGTCGCCGCCCAGGCGCGCCGCGACGGCGCCCTCGGGCAGCTCGCGGCGCAGGCGGCGGGCCACCTCCACGAGGACCTCGTCGCCGGCGGCGTGGCCGAAGCGGTCGTTGACGGCGGCGAGGCCGCCGACGTCGCACACCAGCAGCGCCGCGGCGCCGTGCCCGCCGGCCAGCGCGGCGGCGACGTGCTCGGCCAGGTGGCGGCGGCCGGGCAGGCCGGTCAGGGCGTCGGTGCGCGCCAGCTCCTCGATGCGCCGCAGGTGCCCGCGGCTGCGCTCGCGCTCGACCTCCAGGGCGCGCTGGGCCTCCACCCGGTCGGTGACGTCCTGCTGCAGGCCGACGTACTGCACCACGCGCCCGCGCTCGTCGAGCACCGGCGCCAGGCGCACCTCGTTCCACCAGGGGGTGCGCTCGGGACCGCGGTGGTTCAGCAGCACACCGCGCCACTCGCGCCCGGCCGCCACCGCGGCGCGCACCGCCGCCACGGCCACCGGGTCGGTGTCCGGGCCCTGCAGGAAGCGGCAGTTGCGGCCCAGCACCTCCTCCGCGCGCAGGCCGGAGAGCACCTCGAACGCGGCGTTGACGTACACCAGCGGCTGGTCGGGGCGGGTGACGTCCGCGATGCTCACGCCCTGCGGCGTGGTGCCCAGCACGCGCTGCACGACGTGCTCCAGGGGCGGCGCCCCGGCCGGCGGCACCGGCAGGGGCGCGGCGCGGCGCACCGGCAGCTCCGGGCGGGCGGCGCCGGGCGCGGGAGCGGCGGCCGCGGTCAGCGGGGCGCGCGGGACCACCCGCGAGAGCAGCGCGTGCGCGGCGGCCACCACCGTGGGCCGGTCGTAGGTCAGGGCGTACTCGAAGGTGCGCTCGGCGTCCGTGCCGGTGTCGCCGAGGTCGCGCGCCAGCAGCGCGACGGCGAAGTGCGGGCCGAGCACGACGACGTCCCACTCCCCGCGCACCGCGTCGCCCGGGGCCAGCGCGGCACCGCGCAGGCCCGGCAGCGGCTCGGCGGGCAGGCCCTCCCCCAGCGCGCACACGAAACCGGTGCGCTCGACGAGGTCGCGGTAGCGGCCGGCGGTGGCCGGGGTGAAGTGCCGCGCCTCCTGGAAGGTGGAGGCGACCACGCTGATGGGGCCGATGCGCAGCGCTTCGCGCTCGAGCTGCTTGGACAGCTCGATGAGCAGCGACTTCGGCGAGCGGCGCAGCGGCGTGCCCGCCGGCAGCAGCGCGAACGGCGAGGAGGTGGCGTCGGCCAGCGGCACCGGCGGCGGCAGGAGCAGCTCGGCGGTGCGCGCCCCGGGCACCGGCGCCGGCCCGGGGCGGCCGAAGAGCCAGCCCTGCCCCAGGGAGGCGCCCAGCGCGCGGGCCATCACCAGGTGCCGCTCGTCCTCGATGCCCTCGGCGAGCACGGCCGCGCCGCTGGCCTGGGCGTAGGCGTTGACGGCGTGCATGATCTCGGCGACGTCGGCGCCCGGGCGCTGCTGCACCAGGCGCAGGTCCAGCTTGACGACGTCCGGCTGCACCAGCGGCATGAACGCCAGCGACATCGCGTCGGCGCCCACGTCGTCCAGCGCCACGCCCCAGCCCAGCCGGCGCACGTGCGCCACGGTGCGCAGCAGCTCGGCGGGACGGGCGGCCAGGGCCCGCTCGGTGATCTCCACGACGACGCGCAGCTGCCCGGGGGCGTCCTCGGCCAGGGCCAGCAGCTCGTCCATGGGGGCGGCGTCGAGGACCTCCGGCTCGACGTTGACGAACAGCGTCAGCGGCGCCAGCAGCCCGCTCTCGACCGCGCCGCGGAACGCCGCGGCGCGGCACGCGCGGTCCAGCTCGGCCAGCGCGCCGGCGGCCCGGGCGGCGGCGAAGAGCTGGTCGGGGCGCTCCAGCGGGCCCACGGGCCCGCGCGCCAGCGCCTCGTAGGCCACCACGTCCCCGCTGTGCAGCTCGACGATGGGCTGGAACACGCTGCGCACGCCGCGGGTGCCGAGCACCTCGCGGATCCCCGTCAGACCCTGGGCCGTCACCCGTCAGCAGTCGGCACGTGCGCCGCCGGCCTTGAGCCGCGCCCCGGCCCGGCCCGGCGGGGGGTTCAGGCCCCCGCGCGGCGCTCGCCCCCGTCCCCGCCCGGGTCCTCGCCCGGGTCCTCGCCCTCGTCCGGATCCACGTCCTCGTCCTCGCGGTCGTGCTCGCCGAAGAACACCGACACCACGTCGAGCACCGCCCCGGCCAGCCCCGGGCGGGCCGTCCACGGCTCCACGGCGGACAGCACCCCCAGGTCCACCAGGGCGGCGACGGTCTCCAGCGCCGCCGGCAGCTCGTCGCCGTCGCCGGTGCTCTCCAGCACCGCGCGCAGCTGCGGGGTGGTCATGGGGTCCAGGACGGCGGCGGTGACCACGCTCAGCCCGCCGACGACGGCGGCGGGCCGGGTGGAGGAGGCCAGCACGGCGGTGACGGCCGAGGCCAGCGCCCCGGCGGCCACGTCGCGGCGGGCGTCCACGTCGTGCAGGGCATCCACCGGGCCGGGCACGTGGGTGCGCCCGTCGACGACCTCGACCACGCCGGCGGCGCTCCAGTCCAGCCACAGCGCCACGGGGTCGAGCACGTCGCCGACCTCGGCGCGCAGCGCCTCGACGGCGGGGCCCTCGACCACCGGCTCGCCGCCCACCGGGATCCCGGCGCGCAGCGCCTCCAGCCCGCGCAGGGCGGCGGTGACCACCGGCACCGAGCGCAGGTCCTCCAGCGCCTGCTGCGCCGGCACGGCCAGGGCCGCCGACTCCAGGGCGTCCAGCACGCTGCGCTGACCGGAGGCGCTGCCGGCGATGCCGCCGGAGGCGACGTCCAGGCAGTCGGCCAGCTCCTCGGGGTCGCCGCGCCAGGCGCCGGACTCGCCCAGGAACATCAGGTACGTCGTCCACGCCACGCGGACCTCGTCGACGAGCTCCTGCGCGTCCAGGCCGTTGTGCTCGGCGACGGCGGGCACCAGCTCGGTGAACAGGTCGCGCAGCTGCGCGGGGTGGAAGCGCGTCGCCGAGCCCTGCTCGACCGGCTCACCGGTGTCGATGAGCAGCCAGCCCAGCGACTCCATCAGGCGCGCCTCGAGGTCGCCGGGGTCCATGACCGCCGCGTCCTCCTCGGTCTCCAGGAAGGTGCGGTAGGCCACCTGCAGCTCGCCGAGCGCGCGCCCGCCGGTGCGCAGCGGGGACAGCCCCGGCGCGGGCCGGGTCGCGCGGCGGGCGGGCTTCTTCTTCTTCGGCACGGCGGCACCTCGGCGTCGGGAGCGGTGAGGTCAACCCTACCGAGCGCGACGGTCCGCGCGCCCGTGGCCGGCCGCGGGGGTCCCGCGACCGGCCCGGCGCGGTCGGCCTGGCGCGGTCGGCTCAGGCCGAGCGCAGCACCGTCGTGGAGCGGTCGCGCACCAGCAGCGTGGCGACCTCGGCGCCCACCTCCTGGTCGGGGTCGCTGGACATCGCCAGCGTCCACGCGGCCCCCGGCGCCGGCGGCACGGTGAACTTCACGGCGTTGTCGGCGGCGTTGACCAGCAGCAGCACGGTGGGCGAGCCGGTCGCGGCGAACTGCACCGCGAACGCCTTGGCGCTGCCGTCCTCCCAGTCCGGCCCCTCCATGGGCACCCCGTCGGCGCGCGGCATCCGCACCGTGTCGCCGGCGCCCTCCTCCGGGCCGCGCTCGGAGCCGCCGGCGCCGTCGGCGCGGTCGCCGCGGTACCAGGTGGCGCGCAGGGCCGGCGTCTCGCGGCGCAGCCGCAGCAGGTCGCGGGTGTACCCCAGCAGGCCGGTGTCCACCGCGTCCCAGTCGAACCAGGAGATCTCGTCGTCCTGGCAGTAGGCGTTGTTGTTGCCGCCCTGGGTGCGACCGAGCTCGTCGCCGCCCAGCAGCATCGGCACGCCCGCCGACAGCAGCAGGGTGGTGAGCAGGTTGCGGCGCTGGCGGTCGCGCAGCGCCAAGACCTCCTCGTCGTCCGTGGGCCCCTCGGCACCGCAGTTCCAGGAGCGGTTGTCGCTCTCGCCGTCGTCGTTGCCCTCGCCGTTGGCGTCGTTGTGCTTCTCGTCGTAGGCGGTCAGGTCGGCCAGGGTGAAGCCGTCGTGGGCGGTGATGAAGTTGACGCTGCACAGCGGGGACCGGCGGTCCGCCTCGTACACGTCCGGGCTGCCGGTGACGCGCTGGGCGAAGGCGCCCAGGTCGCCCTGCCCGCGCCAGAAGTCGCGCACGTCGTCGCGGAACTTGCCGTTCCACTCCGACCACCGCGCGGGGAAGCCGCCGACCTGGTAGCCCTGGGTGTCCCACGGCTCGGCGATGAGCTTGACCGGGGCCAGCACCGGGTCCTGGTGGACGATGTCGAGGAACGCGGAGTGGACGTGCGCGTCGCCCCACTGGCGGGTCAGCGTGGTGGCCAGGTCGAAGCGGAAGCCGTCGACGCGCATCTCGGTCACCCAGTAGCGCAGCGAGTCCAGGATCAGCTGCAGCGCGGCCGGGTGGGAGACGTTCAGGCTGTTGCCGGTGCCGGTGGTGTCGAAGTAGTTCTCCGGCTCCTCCTCCACCACGCGGTAGTAGGAGGAGTTGTCGATGCCCTTGAGCGAGAGCGTCGGGCCCATGTGGTTGCCCTCGGCGGTGTGGTTGTAGACCACGTCGAGGATCACCTCGATGCCCGCGGCGTGCAGCGCCTTGACCATCTGCTTGAACTCGGTGACCTGCGAGCCGTCGTCGCCGGCGGAGCTGTACTCGTTGTGGGGGGCGAAGAACCCGATGGAGTTGTAGCCCCAGTAGTTGCGCAGGCCCTTCTCCGCCAGGTGCGAGTCCTGCACGAACTGGTGCACCGGCAGCAGCTCCACGGCCGTGACGCCCAGGTCCACCAGGTGCTGCACGGCGGCGGGGTGGGCCAGGCCGGCGTAGGTGCCGCGGACCTCCTCGGGCACGCCCGGGTGGCGCTGGGTGAAGCCCTTGACGTGCACCTCGTACACGACGGTGTCGGCCGCCGGGGTGCGCGGCGGGGCGTCGTCGCCCCAGTCGAAGGCGGGGTCGACGACCACGGCGCGCGGCACGGAGGGCGCCGAGTCGGCGTCGTTGCGCTCCTCCGGGTCGTCGAAGAGGTGCCCGAAGGTCTCCTCCCCCGCGCCCCAGGAGCCCTCCACGGCGCGCGCGTACGGGTCCAGCAGCAGCTTGGCGGCGTTGTACCGCAGGCCCTCGGCGGGCTCCCACTCCCCGTGCACGCGCAGCCCGTAGCGGGTGCCCACCCCGGCGCCGGGGACCAGGCCGTGGAAGACGTGCCCGGTGCGCTGGTCCAGGCGCACCGTGCGCTCGGCGCCGCCCTCGTCGAAGAGCGCCACGTCGACCGCCTCGGCGGTCTCGGAGTACACGGCCACGTTCAGCGCCCCCGGGCGCAGGGACGCGCCCAGCGGGTAGGGGGTGCTCGGTCCGGCGTCCTGTTCGCTCACCCGGGTGACACTGGCGGACGCGGGCGGCGCGCGCGACCCGGGGCGCCGCGGCGGGGCGGGCGGGCGACCGGCGGGTCCGGGTGGCAGGCTGTCGCCGGCGCAGCCGGTCCGCAGCACCGGGCCGGCGCCACGGGCAGCGGGGAGACGACGCGCAGGACCATGGAAGACGGCACGCACGAGAGCACGCAGCACCCCGGACGGCGCGCCGCGCCGCCCGCCGGCGCTGGTGGGCGCGCCGCGGGGCGCTGGCACCTGGAGGTCGAGCACCACCTGTCCTCCGTGCCGCGCGCGCGCCACTGGGTCGTGCAGCGGTGCGCGGCGGCGGGCGTGCCGGCGGCGGTGCTGACGGTCGTGGAGCTGCTGACGGCGGAGCTGACGGCCAACGCCGTCCTGCACGGCGCCCCACCGGTGCGCCTGGACCTCGAGCGCACCGCCGAGGGCGTGCGCGTGGCCGTCGGCGACGCCGACCCCTCCCCGCCGGTGCGGCGCAGCGTCGGCCCCGAGGCCACCGGCGGGCGCGGCGTGGCGCTGGTGGACCTGCTCTCCGGCGCCTGGGGCGTCGAGGAGCACGCCGGCGGCAAGACGGTGTGGTTCACCCTGGTCGTCACCGCGCCCCCGGCCACCGCCGGCTGAGCCGGGTCCCGCGCACCGGCGCGCGGCGGGGCTCAGCGGTGCGGCAGCGGCCGGGGGGCGGCCAGCGGCCGGGTGCCCGGCGAGAGGTCGATGCCGAGGTCGGCGGCGAACACCGGGCGGGTGCTCCTGAGCACGCCGGGGTGGTCCAGGTCCAGGTCGAAGACCCGCGCCCCGCGCAGCCGGTGCTCCTCGTCCCCGCCCAGCCCGTAGGTGCCGAAGCCGGTGCCGGGGCCGTAGCCGAGCTGGATCCCGAAGTAGTCCCCCGCGTAGGTGTTGATGTGGTCGTGGCCGCAGAAGATCCCCTTGACGTCGCCGCGCTCGAGGGCGGCGTGGAACAGGCCGGGGTTGAACTGGGCGGTGAACTCGCGCTCGTTGCGCTCACCGGTGATGCCGTGCTTGACCACGGCACGCTCGTGCGCCTCGTCCGTCCAGTCGGTCGGCGAGCCGAACCACAGGAACCGGTGCTCCCACAGCGGGATGTGGAAGAACATCAACCCCGGCACGGGCGCCCCGGCCCGGCGCTCCAGCTCCAGGGACTGCTCGCGGTACCAGGCCACCTGGTCGGCGTGGATGGTCTCGTACGTGTACTCCTCGACCCGCTGGCCGGCGATCGTCTCCGGGGAGTAGCGCCCGGAGTCCAGCAGCCACAGCGCGAAGGCCGGCCCGCGCCCGCCGGGGGCCCGGACGGGCAGGACCTGGTTGGAGTCGCCGCTGACGCCGCGCGCGGTGGTGCCGACGTAGGAGCGGTACCCGGAGAGGAACTCGCGGATCCTGGGTTCGGTCATGCCCGTGGCGGGCACCGAGTCCTCGTCGTGGTTGCCGAAGGTGACGGCCCAGGGGATGCGCCGCTCCTCCATGGGCAGCACCACGTTGTTGAACGCCTGGCGGACCTGCTCGGCGGTGGTCATGTCGCCGTTGACCACGTCGCCGTTGATGAGCGCGAACTGCGGCCGCTCCTGGTCCAGGACGCGCTCCACCAGCTCGATCGTCCGCACGTCGGTGAGGTGGTCGTCCTGCGTGTCGTTGAACTGCACGACGCGGAAGGTGCCCTCGCGGGAGAACGACAGGGCCGGTCCGCGCGCCGGGCGCGCCGCGCGCGCCGGCGTGGCGGCCCCGGTCGCCAGGGCACCGCCGGCGGCCGTGGCGGCGCCGAGGCCCAGCAGGCCTCGGCGCCCGAGGTGGTGGGGCGTGCTCTCGCTCACGGGGTCCTCCAGGTGTGCGGGCGGGTGCGCGGGCGGGTGCGCGGTGGGGACCACGCTGGCGACGGCAGGTTGCGCCCGGGTGGCCCCGCCGCCTCCGGCGGGCGGCCGGCCGGCGACAGCTCCCCCGCCGGGATGATCGGGCCGGGCGAGGGGGTTGGCACCGGCGTGACCACCGTGCGCGCCGTCGCGGCCCTGCAGGGCCTGCCGATCTCCGACCCCGCCTCCCTCGTCGACGTGGAGGTGCCCGTGCCCGAGCTGCGCCCGCGCGACCTGCTCGTGCGCGTGGAGGCCGTCTCGGTCAACCCCGTCGACGTCAAGGTGCGCTCCGGCCTGGGCCCGCAGGAGGGCCCGCGCGTGCTCGGCTGGGACGCCGCCGGCACCGTCGAGGCCGTCGGCGCCGAGGTGGACGGCTTCGCGCCCGGCGACGAGGTCTGGTACGCCGGAGACCTGACGCGCCCGGGCTCGAACACGCAGCTGCAGGCCGTCGACGAGCGCGTCGTGGCGCGCAAGCCGGCCTCGCTGAGCTTCGCCGAGGCCGCCGCGATGCCGCTGACGACGCTGACCGCGTGGGAGTCGCTGTTCGACCGGCTGCGCCTGGACGCCTCCTCCACCGGCGACCTGGCCGTCCTCGGCGCGGCCGGGGGCGTGGGCTCGGTGCTCGTGCAGCTGGCGCGCCTGCGCACCGGGCTGCGGGTGCTCGCCGGCGCCGGCAAGGCGGAGTCGCGCGAGTGGGTCACCTCCCTGGGCGCGCACGCCGTCTTCGACCACCACGACCTCGCCGCCTCGCTGGGCGCGCTGGCCCCCGGCGGCGTGCAGGCGCTCTTCAGCGCCCACAGCGAGGGCGCCGTCGAGGCGTACGCGCAGGTCCTCGCCCCCTTCGGGCACCTGGTCGTCATCGACGACCCGTCCAGCCTGGACGTGGTGCCGCTGAAGGCGAAGAGCATCGCGCTGCACTGGGAGCTGATGTTCACCCGCACGACGTTCGGCACCCCCGACCTGGCCGAGCAGGGGCGCGTGCTGGCCGAGGCCGCCGCGCTGGTGGACGCCGGGCGGCTGCGCACCACCCTGCGCACCGCGCTGGACGACTTCAGCGCGGCGGGGCTGCGCGAGGCGCACCGGCTGGTGGGGACCGGCCGCACCGTCGGCAAGGTCGTCGTGCACCGCTGAGGCGCCGGCGCCCGGCCGGGGCACCGGCCGGGCGCTGCGACACTGGCCCCGCGGGGCGGCCCGGGGCCGCGGGGACGACGAGGGACGGACGGGGAGCGCTCGTGCTGCGCACGGTCATGAACGGCAAGGTCCACCGGGCGACGGTCACGCAGGCGGACCTGCACTACGTCGGCTCGATCACCCTGGACGCCGACCTGTGCCGGGCCGCGGACCTCGTCGAGGGCGAGCGGGTGCAGGTCGTCGACGTCACCAACGGCGCGCGCCTGGAGACGTACGTCATCGTCGGCCGGGCCGGCAGCGGCGAGGTGCGCATCAACGGCGCGGCGGCCCACCTCGTGCACCCCGGCGACCTGGTCATCGTCATCTCGTACGTGCAGCTCGACGAGGCCGAGCGCGCCGCGCACCGCCCGCGCGTGGTCCACGTCGACGCCGCCAACCGCGTCGTCGCGCTGGGCTCGGACCCGGCCGAGCCGGTGCCGGGCGCGCCGGACCAGCTGCCCGCGCGCTGAGCGCCCGGCCGCCCGGCCGGGGCGGCGGCGCCGTCAGGGGCGCAGGTGCTCCGGCAGGGTGAGGACCTCGGCGCCGTCCTCGGTGATCGCGACGGTGTGCTCGCTGTGCGCGGTGCGGCAGCCCGTCGCGCTGCGCAGCGTCCAGCCGTCGGCGTCGGTGACGAGCTCGGCGGTGTCGGCCATGACCCACGGCTCCAGCGCCAGCAGCAGCCCGGGGCGCAGCGCGTAGCCGCGCCCGGGCCGGCCGGCGTTGGCCACGTGCGGGTCCTGGTGCATCGTCGAGCCGATGCCGTGACCGCCGAACTGGGTGTTGACCTCGTAGCCGGCGGCGGTGAGCACGGAGCCGATGGCGTGCGAGAGGTCGCCGATGCGCGCGCCGGGGCGGGCGGCGGCGATGCCCGCGGCCAGGGCGCGCTCGGTGGCCGCGATGAGCTCCTCGCTGCCCGCCGGGCGCGCCTGGCCCACGACGAAGCTGACGGCGGAGTCCGCGGCGACGCCCTCCAGCGAGACGGCGAGGTCGAGGGTGAGCAGGTCGCCGTCGGCGAGGGCGCGGTCGTGGGGCTTGCCGTGCAGGACGGCGTCGTTGACGGCGGTGCACACGTGGTGGCCGAACGGCCCGCGCCCGAAGGAGGGGGCGTAGTCGACGTAGCAGGACTGCGCCCCGGCGCCCTCGATCATCTCCCGGGTCCACCGGTCGATCTCCAGCAGGTTCGTGCCCACCTGCGCGCGGGTGCGCAAGGCCTGCAGGATGTCGGCGACCAGGGCGCCCGTCCTCCGCGCCCGGGCCACCTCGGCGGGGCTGAGGATCTCGATCACGCGGGCGCCTCCATCGCGCGGGGGGTCTGGTACCGGCCCCACGGTAGCCGCCCGCGCGCGCCCGGCCGGCGGCGGTGCCCAGCGGCCGGCGGCGGTGCCTAGCGGCCGTAGACGGAGACGTGGCGCCGGCTGGCGGGGGTGAACGGCTCGCCGTCCCACCCTCCCCAGCGCTCGTGCAGGCGCAGGCCCGCCAGGCGGGCCATGAGGTCCAGCTCGGCGGGGCTGGCCCAGCGCAGCACGATCGGGCTCAGCCGCACGCCGTCGGCGCCGACGTGCACGCGGGTGCGCCGCAGCAGCTGGGTGGTGGGGTCGTAGCGCCCGGCGTCGAGCACGACGCGGTCGGTGCCGACGTGCTCGGCGGCGACGTACTGCTGCTCCAGCCGGTAGTCCGGGCCCGGGCTCGCCTCGCCCGGCCCGGGCACGGCGGCCTCCAGCAGGAAGCGCCCGTCCTCCGCCAGCCGGGGGGCGACCCCGGCGAAGCAGCGGACCTGGTCCTCCTGGGTGAGCAGGTTGTAGACGCTGTTGAAGACGAGGTGGACCAGCCGGTAGGGGCCGGGCACGTCCGCGTCGGCCAGGTGGGCCATGTCGCCGAGCACGACGTGCAGGTCGCGGCCACCGGGCTTGGCCCGCAGCACCTCGACCATCGCCGCGGACAGCTCCACGCCGTCCACGCGCACCCCGGTGGCGGCCAGGGGCAGGGCGATGCGCCCGGTGCCCACGGCCAGCTCCAGGACGGGCCCGGCACCGGCCAGGCGGCGCAGGCACGCGACGGTCGCCGCCTCGTCCCCGCGCGGGGAGTCGTCGTAGGTGGCGGCCGTCTCCGGGCCGAAGCTGCTGCTGGGGTCGTACCCGTCCACGACGGGGCAGTCAGCCACCACCCGCGGGTGGGGGCAAGGGGTTTTCGCCCGCCTGACGAGCCCGCCCCCGCCCGGGCCGGCACCGGGTGCGCCCGCACGGCTCGTGGCAGGCTGCGCCGACGACGCGACGAGGGAGGGGTGCGGTGCTCATCGAGGTGCGGCACGGCGAGGCGGACGGCGCCCGGGTGGTGGCGCGCGAGGCGCAGGACCTGACGCGGCTGTCCGTGCGGGTGCCCGCGCTGGCGCCGGCCGACGCGGTCGACGGCGCCCTGCGCGACGCCGGCGCGGGGCTGCTGGACCCCGACGGCGAGCACGCCTGGCTGCGGCTGGGCTGGCTGCGCGCGCAGGGCGGGGACGAGGCGGGCTGGTTGCAGGGCTTCGCGGGGATGGTCGCGCACGCGACCTCGCGGGGGTGGACCAGCGAGGACGGCGAGCTGGTGCGCGCGCACCTGCGGCGCGGCTGAGCCGCCCCGCTGAGCGATGATGGGGTGCCCGCACCCCGTCGAGCAGGGAGGAGACCGCCGTGCCGAGGCGCCGCGTGCCGCTGTCGTCGCTGGGCCGCCGGGGGGCGGTGCCCTCCACGCGCAACCTCGCCCAGGACGGTGCCATCCCCACCGAGCCGCTGGGGCGCAGCAGCGTGGTCGACTCCGGGGTGTACGAGCACGGGCAGCGGGTGGCCTCCCCCGCCACCCTGGCCGACACCTACCGGTGCCTGCGCGAGGACGGCTCGCGCATCGCCTGGATCGGGCTGTACCGGCCCTCCGCCACGGAGCTGGGCTCGCTGGCGCGCGAGTTCGGCCTGCACGAGCTGGCCGTGGAGGACGCGATCGTGGCGCACCAGCGCCCGAAGCTGGAGCGCTACGGCGACACGCTGTTCGTGGTGCTGCGCGCGGCGCGCTACGACGACGCCGCCGAGGAGGTCGAGTTCGGCGAGCTGCACCTGTTCATCGGCCCCGACTTCGTCGTCACCGTCCGGCACGCGGAGTCCCCGGACCTCGCGCGGGTGCGCCGGCGCGTGGAGAGCGACCCGGAGATGCTCGCGCTGGGCACGGAGGCGGTGCTGTACGCGATCCTTGACGCGGTCGTCGACGGGTACGCGCCGGTGCTGCGCGGCCTGGAGAACGACATCGACGAGATCGAGACGCAGGTCTTCGACGGCGACCCGTCGGTGTCGCGGCGCATCTACGAGCTCTCGCGCGAGGTGACCGCCTTCCAGCGCGCCGTGGTGCCGCTGACGGCGGTGATGAGCGGGCTGAGCGACGGCTTCGAGAAGTACCGCGTGGACCAGGAGCTGCAGCGCTACCTGCGCGACGTCGCCGACCACGTCACGGTGGCGGCCGAGCGCATCGAGGCGTTCCGCAGCCAGCTGCGCGACATCCTCACGGTGAACTCCACGCTGGTGGCGCAGCGGCAGAACGAGGAGATGCGCTCGCTCACCGAGGCCAGCTACGCCCAGAGCGAGGAGGTCAAGAAGATCTCCTCCTGGGCGGCGATCCTCTTCGCGCCCACCGTGGTCGGCGGCATCTACGGCATGAACTTCGAGAACATGCCCGAGCTGGACTGGTCGTACGGGTACCCGCTGGCGCTGGCGCTCATGCTGGGCATCTGCCTGACGCTGTACGTGCTGTTCCGCCGGCGCGGCTGGCTGTAGGGGCCGCGCGCGGTGCACCCCCGCGCCCGGTACGGTCGGGGCACCAGCGGAACGGGAGGACGCGCGTGGAACCGCCGGCACGACGACCCGCGGACGCCGCCGCAGCGGCGGCCGACCCCGAGCTGACCGCGCTGCGGCACAGCATCGACAACCTCGACGCCGCCCTGGTGCACCTGCTCGCCGAGCGCTTCAAGCTGACGGAGTCGGTGGGCCGGCTCAAGGCGGAGCACGGCCTGCCGCCGGCCGACCCCGAGCGCGAGCGCCGGCAGACGGACCGGTTGCGCCGGCTGGCCGTGGACTCGGGGCTGGACCCGGTGTTCGCGGAGAAGTTCCTGGCCTTCGTCATCGCCGAGGTGATCCGCCACCACCGCGCCCTCGGCGCCGGCGCCCGGTGAGCGTCCCCGACCGGGTCGTCGCGGTCGTCGAGCCCGGCGCCCTGGAGGACACCCGCACCGCGCGCGAGGTGCTCGAGCGCGCCGCGGCCGCGCGCGGGGTGCGCGCCGAGCTGCTGACCCCGCCGGACCGGGCGGGCCTGCTCGCCGCGGTCGAGCGCGCCGCCGCCGCCGGCGGCGAGCTGCTGCTGGTGCCCGCGGGCCCGGGCGAGCTGGACGGCGCCGGGCTGCCGCTGGGCGCGTCGCGGGTGCTGCGCGTGGACCCGGGCGAGCGGGCGCACGACCGCTCGCGCTGCGTGCGCCGGCACCTGCGCGGGCGCGGCCTGGCCGGCCTGCGGCACGCCGTGGACGCCTGGTGGGCGCACGCCACCTCCCCCGGCGACGAGCACGCCTACGGCCCCGACCCGGACCAGCGCGCGCTGCTGCGCCTGCCCGCCTCCCCCGCCCCGCCCGCCGGGCACCCCGTGGCCGTGCTCGTGCACGGCGGCTACTGGCGCCCGCACTGGGAGGCGGACACCGTGGAGCTCGCCGCCCTGGACCTGACCGCGCGCGGCCTGGCGACGTGGAACGTGGAGCACCGCCGCCCCGGCGAGCACGGCTGGGACGCCACCACCGCCGACGTGGCCGCCGCGCTGGGCGCGCTGGCGCGCCTGGACGCCCCGCTGGACCTGGCGCGCGTGGTGCTGCTGGGCCACTCCGCCGGCGGGCAGCTGGTGGTGCGCCTGGCCGCCGACGTGGCCGCGGACCCGGCCGCGCCCGTGCGCCCGGCGCTGACCGTCTCCCTGGCGGGCGTGCTGGACCTGGTGACCGCCCACCACCGCCGGCTCGGCGAGGGCGCGGTGGCCGCGGCGCTGGGCGGCTCGCCCGAGGAGGTGCCGGCGGTGTACGCCGCCGCCAGCCCGCGCGCGCGGGTGCCGATCGGCTCGCCGCTGGCCGTGGTGTGCGGGCACGGCGACAGCCCCGACCTGCTCGACGTGGCCCGCTCGTTCGCAGCGGCGGCCGGGCGCGCCGGCGACGACGTCGTCCTCGTCGAGGGCGCCGGCGACCACTTCGCCGTCGTCGACCCCGCCTCCGCGCTGTGGCCGCGCATCGCCCGGTTGGCCGCCCGGGTCTGAACGGCACCGGGCGCGGCTGGCAGCATGGCGGCCAGCGCCGCACCGAGGAGGGCCCGATGACCCAGCCGCAGACCGCCCCCGCCGGCACGGGCACCACCACCGGCACCGGTGCCGGCACCGACTGGCGCCGCCGCGCGGCCGAGCTGGACGCGGCCGACCCGCTGGCCTGGGCGCGCGAGGAGTTCCTGCTCGACGCCGCGCCCGGCGTGGTGTCCTACCTCGACGGCAACTCCCTGGGCCGCCCGCTGCGCGCCACCGCCCAGCGCACCGCCGCGTTCGTGCACGACGAGTGGGGCGGGCGCCTCATCCGCGGCTGGACCGACGACGGCGGCGGCGGCGGCTGGCTGCGCTGGCCGGAGCTCGTCGGGGACCAGCTGGGCCGGGTGGCCCTGGGGGCCGCACCCGGGCAGGCGGTGGTGGCCGACTCGACCACGGTGCTCTTCTACAAGCTGGCCCGCGCCGTCGTGGACGGCGCGCAGGACGGGCGCGACGAGATCGTCACCGACACCGGCAACTTCCCCACCGACCGGTACGTGGTGGAGGGGATCGCCGCCGAGCGCGGCCTGCGGGTGCGCTGGGTGAAGACCGACCCGGCCGCGGGCGTCACCGTCGAGCAGGTGCGCGCCGCGGTGGGCCCGCGCACGGCGCTGGCGACGTTCAGCCACGTCGCCTACCGCTCCGGGCACCTGGCCGACGCCGGGGCCGTCACCGCGGCGGTGCACGAGGCCGGGGCGCTGGTGCTGTGGGACCTGTCGCACTCGGTGGGCTCGGTGCCGCTGGAGCTGGACGCCTGGGGCGTGGACGCCGCGGTGGGCTGCACGTACAAGTACCTCGACGGCGGGCCGGGCGCGCCCGCGTTCGCCTACCTCGCCGCGCGCCACCACGGCCGCCTGCACCAGCCGGTGCAGGGCTGGATGGGTCACGCCGAGCCGTTCACGATGGGGCCGGGGTACTCCCCCGCCGCGGGCGCGCGCGCCCTGGTCTCCGGGACGCCGCCGGTGCTGGCGATGGTGCCGGTGCGCGCCGGCCTGGACCTGCTCGAGCGCGCCGGCACCCACGCGGTGCGCGCGAAGTCCGAGCTGCTGACGGCGTTCGCGCTGGAGCTGGTGGACGACCTGCTGGTCCCGCTCGGCGTGCAGGTGGCCTCCCCGCGCGAGGCGGCCCGCCGCGGCGGGCACGTGACGATCCGTCGGGCTGGCTTCCGCACCGTCAACGACCGCCTGTGGGACGAGGGCGTGCTGCCCGACTTCCGCGCCCCGGACGGCATCCGGCTGGGCATGGCGCCGCTGTCCACCAGCTTCGCCGAGGTGCTCGAGGGCGTGGTGCGCCTGCGCGCGCTGCTGCGGCGCGAGGGCGCGTGAGCCCGCGGGCGCGGCCGGCGCTGCTGCTGACCGCGCTGACCGTGCTCACCGTGCTGACCGCGCTCACCGGGCTCACCGGGTGCGCGGGGACCGCGGCGCCGGCGGACCCGGCGACGACCGCACCGGGCGGTTCCGAGGGGGGAGGACCCGTGGACGTGCATCGGGGGCCGGGCGGCTGGTGGCGCCCGGAGCCGGGCACCGCGTGGCAGTGGCAGCTCTCCGGCGAGCTGGACCTGACCGTGGACGTGCCCGTCTACGACGTCGACCACGAGGTGCCGCAGGAGGTCGTGGACCGCCTGCACGCCGACGGGCGCCGCGTCGTGTGCTACCTCAGCGCCGGCACGGTCGAGGACTACCGCGACGACGCGGACCGGTTCCCGGACGAGGTGGTGGGCCGCCCGCTGGCGGACTGGCCGGACGAGCGCTGGCTGGACGTGCGGCGCCTGGACGTGCTCGCGCCGATCCTGCTGGACCGCCTCGACGCGTGCCGGCGCAAGGGTTTCGACGCGGTCGAGCCGGACAACGTGGACGCGTGGGCCAACGACAGCGGGTTCGACCTGACCGCCGCCGACCAGCTGCGCTTCAACCGCTGGCTGGCCGCCGCGGCCCACGAGCGCGGGATGGGCGTGGCGCTGAAGAACGACCTCGGCCAGGTGCGCGACCTGGTGGGCGACTTCGACTTCGCCGTCAACGAGTCCTGCGCGCGCTACGACGAGTGCGAGCTGCTGCAGCCGTTCGTCGACGCCGGCAAGGCGGTGCTGCACGTGGAGTACGACCTCGGCCCGGCGGAGTTCTGCGCGGTGGCGCACCGGCCGGGCTTCTCCTCGATGCTCAAGGACGGCGACCTCACCGCGTACCGCCACGTGTGCGAGCACGGCTGAGCGCGGCGGACGGGGTTCAGCGGGCGGGGTTCAGCGGACGGGGGTTCAGCAGGCGTCCCAGCGCCACTGGCCGCCCTCGCTGCGCCAGCGCTCGCCGGTGACGTCGTGCCCGGGGACCGCGTAGGCGTAGTCCACCCCGGCGCCGGGGCCGTCGCCGTCCGGGTGCACGGCGACCGAGGTGACGACGGCCATCCCGCCCACGGCGGGCGCGGTCCCCGGCAGGTCCTCAGCGCCCACGAGCGCGCCGCAGCGCTGCGAGAGCAGCCGCGCCGCCGTGGTGAGGTCCCCGCTGAGCAGCGCGTCGGAGCGCAGGCGCACGGCGGTCTCCAGGTCGGCGGTCGTCCCCAGCGGGACCTCGGCGGCCACCGCCCGCGCCGGCGGCAGGGCCACCGCCGGCGCGGACGGGGCCGCCCCGGCCCGCGCGGGGGCCGGGACGTCGGCGCGGACGGCGGCGGGGACGCCCGCGGGGACGTCGGCTGCGAGCGCGCCGGTGGGGGCGCTCGCGGTGGCGGGGGGCGCGGTCGGGGGCGCGGTCGCCGGCGCGGTCGCGGGCGGCGCGCCCGCCGCGGTGGACGGGGCCGCCGGCACGCCGGTCCCGGTCGCCGGGCCGGCCGCGGCGGAGCAGCTCACCAGGACCGCCGCGGCGGCCAGCGCCGTCGCGAGGGCGGCGGCCCGCCCGGCGGTGCCGCTCACCACGCCCACACGGTGTTCGAGGGCTTCGAGGCGGCACCGACGCCGGCCGCCGTGACGGCCTGGACGGTGAAGCGGTAGGGCGCGCCGCGCACCGGCAGCACCACCTCGGCGCCGCGCGCGTCCGCCGGCGCGAGGGTGGGCACCACGACGGTGCGCACCGGCCAGCCGAGCAGGGACAGCTGCGTGGCGGTGATGCGGTACCCGGTCACCGGCGTGCCGCCGGTGGTGGGCGCCGTCCAGCGCGCGGTGGCGGTGACGGCCCGGTCGAGCACCTGCCCGGAGGTGGCGGTGCCGATGCCGGGGGCACCGGGCAGCGCGGGCGCGGCCGTCGGGCTCACGGTCGGCGTCGCGGTCGGGCTCACGGTCGGCGTCGCGGTCGGGGTCACCGTCGGCGTCGCGGTCGCGGTCACCGTCGGCGTCGCGGTCGCGGTCACCGTCGGCGTCGCGGTCGCGGTCGGGGTCACCGTCGGCGTCGCGGTCGCGGTCGGGGTGACCGTCGGCGTCGCGGTCGGGGTCGGGGTGACCGTCGGCGTCGCGGTCGGCGTCGGCGTCGCGGTCGGCGTCGCGGTCGGCGTCGGCGTCGCGGTCGGCGCGCTGCCGACGTAGCCGCCGCGGGCGGTGGCGGGGACGGCCACGACCGTGTCGGTCGTGGGGGCGGTGAACCACGCGGAGCGCTGGCCGCCGTAGCTCTGCAGCGGCACGGACGCGCGGGCGTCGGCGGGCACCGTCAGCGGGACCTCGGTGCCGGCGGGGGCGCTGACGTGCACGCCCTCGTCGTCGAGGTAGGCGCTGACCCGCGCGCGGTCCGCGGCCCAGCGGGCCGAGCGGCGCAGCTGCTCGGCCTGCCCGCTCAGGGTGAGGGTGACCAGGGGTGCGTCGGCGGTGCGGGTGGCGCGGTACTGCTGCAGCACGCCCTGGACGACCGGGTAGAGCAGGCCGTCCTCGGCCAGGTTCGACTGGTGCGCGTAGAACGGGCGCGGGTCGTCGGACAGGACGCGGCGCAGGGCGTTGCGGACCTCCAGCGGGGCCAGGTACGTGTCGAAGCTGGCGCGCGCCTGCGCGGCGGTGGCGGCCGGCAGGGGCGCGATGCAGGTGGTCGTGGCCGGGTCGTCCTCGCAGATCCCGCTGCCGCCGTCGGCGCGGGAGGTGTAGTACCAGTTGTACTCGTCGATCTGCTCCTGGTGCGTGCCGGTGTTGTAGTACACGTTCATCGGGTGCCGGGGGACGGTGAGCGCCGCGCCGACGGCGCGCTGGCCGGCCTCGCGCGAGGCGTCGGAGGCCAGGGTGCGCACGCCGGCGGCCTGCAGGGCGGGCGCCAGGAACGGGTTGTCGGCCGGCTGGTTCGCGGTGCGCAGGCCGGAGTGCTCGCCGGTGACGAGCTCGGTGGGGTCGAAACCGGGCAGGCCGTTGGCCACGGCCCAGTCGGCGTTGCGGCGGACCTGGTCGGTGAGGAACTCCTGCGAGGCCCACTGCAGGCCGCCGGCCGCCTGGGCGGGGACGTCGGGGTCCTGCCGGGGCGTCTGCGCCGGGTCGGTGGCGCACGTCCACGGCTGCCCGGCGACCGTGGGGGCGATCTGCACGCACCCCAGGTACGGGTGCGACCAGGTGTGGTTCACCCAGGCGAACTCGCCCTTGCGGGCGAGGAGCTCGTCGGTGAGGGGGTCGCGGCCGCCGCCCTGGGCGCGCGCCGCCTCGCTGCCGCCGCCGTTGAAGACCATCGTCAGGCGGAAACCCTGCTCGCGCTGCCAGGCGGACAGGCGCTGGACGTCGGCGGCGCTCATGCGGATGTCGGTGGTGGTGACGGACGGGTCGACGCAGTCGTCGCCCGGGGTGCAGTTCGCCGGGACGCTCCAGCGGCCGTCGGGCAGGAACACGTCGTCGACCTGCACGTCGAAGTAGGAGCGGTGGTGGCCCAGGTGCACGCCGCGGGTCATCCAGGACACGACGCCGTGCCCGACGGTGCCGAACCACTGCATGGAGCCGTTGTAGGCGGCGGAGACCATGAGCTGCTCGCGCCCGTCGGCCTCGAGCTCCCAGGCGATGGCGCCGGAGCGCCCACCGCTGACGGCGGTGAGCAGCGGGGTGACGCGCTGGTCCTGCGCGGGCGCCGGCTGGGCCAGGTAGCCGTAGACCTCCAGCACGCCGGGGTCGACGTCGTCGACGGGGAAGGACCCGGACAGCTCGGAGAACCCGTCCGCGCGCGCGGCGTCGGTGACGCGGCCCGCAGCGCCGTCGAGGGCGCCGGCGTAGGTGGCGGTGGCCCCCGTGCCGGTGCCGGGGTAGACGTAGGCGTTGACCTGCCGGACGCCGTAGCGGCGCTGGTAGTCGGCCAGGGCCTGCAGCTCGGCGGCGCTCAGGCCCGCCGGGGCGGCGCTGGGCAGCACGACCGCCTGGTAGCGGCCGGCGCCGGTGGCCGCGTCGACGAGGAACGCGGCGCCGACCTCGGGGCGGCCGGCGTCGCGCAGGTCCACGCGGGTGTGGGGCACGCCCTCGCGCTCGAGCTGGACGGCCAGGGCCTCGGAGGAGGGGTCCCCGGCGGTGACGACGAGCACCCGCAGGTCCACGCGCACCCCGGTGGCCGCCTGGACGGGCGCCGCGGTCGTCAGCGGCACCGCCACGGCGCCGACGAGGGCGGCCGCGAGCAGCGTCGCGGCGGTGCGGGGACGTCGGGGCGTGCGGCGCCGGGGCGGCATGGGGTCCTCCGTGGGGGTCGGGTGCCCGCCGAACCTAGGGGTGCCGCGGGCGCGGTCCGCAGCCGTTCGGCGGCACCGCCCCCCGCCGCGCGACGGGTTTCACCCGCTCCCCGCGCGCCGTCACGCTCCCCCTCCTCGACGTGACGCTGCGTCGACGACGAGGGTCCTCACGCGCCCGCCCGCGCGGTGCGCTCGACGGGTGCCGCCCGAGGAGCGCACGGGTGAACCGCGGGCACCACCCCCCGGCGGGCGCGGTGCCTCCGTTAGCTTCGCGGTGCGGGTCCGCCAGCAGCGTGCGGGCACGTGGAGGAGGGGACGATGGCGAGGCGCCGGTGGGGGCGTGGCGGGGCCGACGGCGGTGCGGAGGCCGAGCTGCGCGCGGAGGTCGAGCGGCTGACGCAGGAGCTCGCGCGCATGCGCCTGGAGCGCCAGCGGCCCGTCGGCGTCGGCGGCGTCGCCGAGCGGCTGGGTGCGCTGTGCGCGCAGCAGGACGGGGCCGCCGCCGCGCTGGAGGCGCAGGACCAGGCCCACCACGTCCTGGCGCAGGCGGAGTCCATGCGCCAGTCGCTGCTGGACGTGCTCGACCAGCTCGTCGTGGCCGCCTCGCAGATGCAGCGCCAGCTGCTGGCGGGGACCTCCGTGATGGAGATCGACCGGCGCGTCCTCGACCGCCGCCGGCGCGGCGGGGTCGGTGAGCACCTGGACGCGGTGCCGCAGGCGGTCGAGGCCCACGGGCGGCGCACGGCCGACGCCGGCGGCCGGTGAGCGCGCCGGTCGCCCCCCGCGGGCGCGGGGCGGGCACCGAGGCGCGCGTGCTGCTGCTGGCCGCGCCGGACGAGGCGCAGGACCCGCAGGACCCCGTGACGCGCGCCTGGCTGGGCGTGCTGCGCGCCACCGGGTGCCCGTACGAGCTGCACCGGCCGTCCGCGGAGCGCCCGCTGCGCGAGGACGACCTGCGCTGCGCGGACGGCACCGGCCGCTTCAGCGCCGTGGTGCGCACCACGACCACCGCGGGTGCGGTGGACCCCGCCGGCGCCGCGGCGCTGGACGCCTACCGCCGCCGCCACCACGTGCGGCTGGTGGCCGCCTACGAGTTCCCCGGCGCGGGCAGCGGCCTGCGCGAGCCCGTGGGCGGTCCGGCCGACGGGCTGAGCGCGCGGGTCACCGCCGCCGGCGCGGGCGTCTTCGGGTACCTGCGCGGGCGGGTGCCGGTGGACGAGGGGTGCTGGGCGTACCGGGCGCGGGTGGTCGAGGGCGGTCCCTTCACGCCCCTGCTGGTCACCGACGAGGGGCACCCGCTGGCCGGGGTGGTCGAGGACGGCGACGGGCTCGAGGACCTGCTGGTGCTGGTGAACACCGCCGAGGACTCCCTGCACGGCCTGCTGCTGGCGCGCGGCCTGCTGGGGTGGGTCACGCGCTGGACGCACCCGGGGGTGCTGCGGCACGCGTTCTCCTGCCACGTCGACGACGTGTTCCTGGCGAACTGGACCCGGCCGGGGGTGCGGGTCGGGGAGGTGGCGCCCACGGTGCGCATGGCGCCCGCCGACGTGGAGGCCACCACCGCCTGGCAGCGCGCGAGCTCCTTCACGCTCGACCTGGCGCACAACGGCGCCGGCGCCGGCGCGGACGACGCGCTGACGCGGGCGCTGCTGGCCGTGGCCGGGGAGTTCCGCTGGATCGACCACACGTGGGACCACCGGGACCTGGACGCGGCGGACGCCGGGGAACTGCTGGAGCAGGTGCGGCGCAACCGCCGCTGGGCCGAGCGCGCCGGCGTCCCGGCGAGCACCACCGCGCTTGTGACCGGCGCGCACTCGGGGCTGGGGAACCCGGCCCTGCCGGGGGTCCTGGCGCTGACGGGCACCACCGCGGTGGCGGCGGACGCCTCCCGCGGGCCGGGCCCGGCGACCCTGGGACCGGCCACGGTCGTGCCGCGCCACCCCACCGAGGTCACCACCCACGTGACCACCTGGGAGGAGCTGCTGGCCGACCAGGAGCGCCGGCACGGCGCGCCCGCCCCCTCGCGCGAGGGTTTCCTGCGCGCGCAGGCCGCCCAGGTGCTGGGCAGGGTCCTGGCGGGCGACTGGCGGCCCGTGTTCGCCCACCAGTCCAACCTCACCGGCGACCGGGTGCTGCTGGAGCTGCTGCAGCGGGTCCTGGACGAGCACGCGCGCCTGCTGCGCCCGTGCGCGGCGCTGCTGAACCCCTCGATGGACGAGGTGGCGCGGGAGCTGCGCCGGCGCGAGGGCTGGCGGGAGGCGCTGGCCGCGGGGGCGGTGCGCGCCGTGCTGCGCGAGGGGCTGCTGGTGCTGACCGCGCAGGTGGACGTGGAGGTCCCGCTGACCGTGCCGGCCGGCACCGCCGGCGTGGGCGAGCCGTACGCGGGGGCGCGCTGCGGCTGGCTGGCCGTGCCCGCCGGCGGCCGGGTCGTCGTCGAGCTCGCCGGGGCGGCGGCGTGAGCGCGCCCGCGCGCCCGGCCGGGCCCCCGGCGGCGGGGCCGGTGGCCGGGCCGGCGGCGGACGCGCCGCGCGTGACGCTGTTCACCGAGGGGACGTACCCGTTCGTCGTCGGCGGGGTCAGCACCTGGTGCGACGTGCTGCTGCGCGGCCTGCCGGGCGTGCGCTGGTCGGTGTTCGCGCTGACCGGCGCCGAGCAGGAGGAACCCGTCTTCGCGCTGCCCGCCGGGGCCGTGCTGGCCGGGCACCTGCAGCTGTGGGGCGCGCGCGAGCCGCGCCGCACCGGCCCGCGCCCGCGCGGGCGGCGCCGGCGCACCTCCCTGGCCGCCGAGCTGGTCGAGGGCCTGCTGAGCTGGTCGGCGGACCCGCTGGACGTGGTGCCGGCGCTGGTGTGGTGCCGGCTCAACCCGGACCTCGTGGTGCCCACCTTCCGCGACGAGGCCACCTGGCGCGCCTACGCCGAGGCGCTGGCGCGCGTCGTGGAGGAGGACCACCCCGAGGTCGGCGGCGCCGTCCCGCTGGACCTGGACCGCGCCGTGGAGACGTACCAGACGGTCTCGTGGGTGGCGCGCACCGCGGCGGAACCCACCCCCGCGGCGGACGTGTCGCTGGTGACCGCCGCCGGCTGGGCGAGCGTGCCGGCCGCCGTGGACAAGGCGCTGCACGACCGGCCCGTGGTGCTCTCCGAGCACGGCGTGTACGTGCGCGAGAACTACCTGGCCGCGGTGCGCTCCGGCGCCGACGCGGCCACCCGGTTCGTGCCCACCCGCCTGGCGCGGGGCCTGACCCGCCTGGCGTACGCCGTCTCCGACGTCGTCACGCCCGTGGCGGAGGCCAACGCGGCGTGGGAGGAGGCGCTGGGCGTGCCGCGCGAGCGGATCGTCGTCATCCCCAACGGCGTGCCGGCCCCCGCCGACCCGGCGCCGGCGCCGCGCACCCGCACGGTCGTCAGCGTGGGCAGGCTGGACCCGCTGAAGGACGTGCCGACGATGCTGCGGGTGGCCGCGGCGGTGCGCCGCCGCGTGCCGGACGCGACGTTCCTGCACTACGGGCCGGTGCCGCGCGGGCAGGAGGGGTACGCGCGCGGGTGCGCCGAGCTGCACGCCGCGCTCGGCCTCGGGTCGGCCTTCCGGTTCATGGGGCCCACCTCGGACCCCACGGGCGTGGTGCGCGAGGCGGACGTGGTGCTCATGACGAGCATCTCCGAGGGTTTCCCGATGGCGGTGCTGGAGGCGCTGTCGCAGGCGCGGCCGGTGGTGACCACCCTGGTGGGCGGCGTGCTGGACGCGATGCGCGGGGCGGGGGTGACCGCCCCGCCGGGCGACGTGCACGGGCTGGCCGACGGCGTGTGCGCGCTGCTGCTGGACCCGGGTTTCGCCGAGGTGCTGGGCCGGCGCGGTCACGCGCGCGTCTCGCGGCTCTTCGGGCAGGACCGCTGCACGGGCGCCTACGCGGCGGTGCTGGCGGCGCTGGCGGACGCGGCGCGCACCGCGCCCACCGCGCCCACCGCGCCCACCGGGCCGGCCGCGGCGGGGGCGGGGTCGCGGTGAGGATCACCGACCGGCAGGCCGCGGCGCGCGTGCGCGCGGCGCTGGGGCGCGAGCCGCAGGACGCCCTGGAGGCCGCGGTCGTGCTGGAGGCGTGGGGGGGCCTGGTGCCGGCGGTGGCGGTGCCCCTGGCGCGCCGGGGCACCGC
>NZ_JBJLRD010000063.1:0-22984 GCF_050871305.1 Kineococcus gypseus
GGGCCCCGCCGGGGGGGGGGGGGGGTGATGTGGGGTTGGGTTAGTACGGAGGCCCCCCCCCCCGGGGGGGGGGGGGGGGGCCCCCCCCCCCCCGCGCGGGCCCCGCGGCGGCCCGAGCGGCGGGCGAGGCGCGGGGAGCGTCAGTAGCCGGCGTCGACGTCCACGACGCCGACGAGCTCCTCGCCCGCGGCGAAGCGGCGCACGTTCTCCTCCACCCGCGCCGCCAGGGCGCCGGACTGCAGCTGCGAGGGGTTGGCCACGTGCGGGGTGATCAGCGCGCGCGGCTCGCTCCACAGCGGGTGCCCGTCGGGCAGCGGCTCGGGGTCGGTGACGTCCAGCGCCGCGCCGCCGAGCGCGCCGCGCGCCAGGGCGTCGACCAGGGCGCCGGTGTCCACGAGGCTGCCGCGGGCGATGTTGACCAGCCAGCCGTGCGGGCCCAGCGCGGCGAGCTGCTCGGCGCCGACCAGGGCGCGGGTCTCGTCGGTGGCCGGGGCGGCCAGCACGACGTGGTCGGCGCGCTCCCACACCTCGTGCGTGCGCGCGGCCGGCAGGGTCTCCGCGGCGCCGGGCACGTCGTGGCCGCGGCGGGTGACGGCCAGGACGTCGGCGCCCAGCGCGGTCAGCGCGGGGACCATGGCCCGGCCGATGCCGCCGGCGCCGACGATCGCGACGGTGGCGCCGCGCAGCGTGGTCTGCGGCGCGGCCGAGGCCCCCGCGTCCCAGGTGCGGGCGCGGGCGGAGACGGCCAGGCCCCGCACGCCCGCCAGCAGCAGGGCGACGGCGTGCTCGGCGACGGCCTCGGAGTACGCGCCGACCGCGGAGGTCCACGTGCGCTCGCGGTCGAGCCTGCCGGCGGCGAACCAGCCCTCGATGCCGGCCGAGGGCAGCTGCACCCAGCGCACGGAGCCGGGCAGCTCGGGCAGGTCCCGCGGGCCGCCGGCCCACACCACGGCGTCGGCGCCCTCCAGCGCGGCGACCTCGCCGCCGGCGCGGCGCACCGCGTCCTGCAGGTCCTGCCGCTCGCCGGGACCGACGTGGACGGCGGGGGTGTCGGGCACGGTTCCTCCTGGTGCTGGGGCGCTCGGGCTGCGCCCACCCTAGGGACCGCGGGCCCCGGCGGCGCCCGCGGGCGCCGCCGGCCGGGCGGGGCTAGCGTCCGGGCGGGGGCGCGGCCCGCCCCGCCGGAGGGGGGTGCACCGTGCCGCTGGGCGAGCGACCGCGCGCTGTGGTGCTCGACGTCAACGAGACGCTCTCGGACACGACGGCGCTGCGCCGCCGGCTGCGGGAGGTGGGCGCCCCCGCCGAGGCGCTGCACGCGCGCTTCCTGCCCTCGGTGCTGCGCGACGGCTTCGCGCGCACGTTCGCCGGCGAGCCCGTGGCGTTCCGCGACGTGGCCGCGGACGTGCTGCGCGCGGACCTGGGCGCGCGCGGGGTGCGCGAGCACCTCGACCGCGGCCTCGAGGACGCCGTGGAGCACGTGCTGGGCGCGTTCTCGGAGTTCACCGTCCACCCCGACGTGCCCGCGGGGGTGCGGCGGCTGGCGGCGGCCGGGCTGGCGCCGACGGCGCTGACGAACGGCTCGGCGGCCGAGTGCGAGGGCCTGCTGGAGCGGGCCGGGCTGCGCGACGCCTTCGCGCACGTGCTCTCGGTGCAGGACGCCGGCCCGTGGAAGCCGCACCCGGACGCCTACGCGCTCGCCCTGTCGGCGTGCGCGGTGGCGCCGGGCCGGGCGCTGCTGGTGGCCGTGCACCCGTGGGACCTCGACGGCGCGGCGCGCGCGGGGCTGCGCACCGCGCGGCTGGACCGCGACGGCGCCCCGTACCCGCGCACCGCGCGCGAGCCGGACGCGACCGCGCCCGGCCTCGACGCGCTGGCCGGGCTGCTGAGCGCCCTGCCCTGACAGGGGTGGCGCACCTCCGCCGTCACTGCGTTGCGTAACGAGAGGTGAACGCAAAGACACGGTAAGGTCGGGTGATCACCCCGTAGGAGGTCACCGTGGAGACGTCGGTGCTCAGTCGTGACGGTGCGCCCCGCACCGCGCACCGGTGGCGGCGCAGGGAGCACCCGCTGCCCCCGCAGGCCGCCCGCGTCGCCGCGGACCTGCGCCGCGACGGCATCGCCCGCACGAGCGTCGCCGAGCTGACCGGCCAGGACGGGCTCCTGCAGGACGTTCTCGACTGCGCCGGCGCCCTGCTCGCGCACCGCGGCGCGGCCGTGGCCGCGCACCGCCGCCGCCTGGCGGCCCGCCAGCGCCCCTGGGGCCCGGCGCCGGAGGCGGAGCGCGTGGCCCTGCTCGGTCCCGACGTGCCCGCCGGCGCCTGCCGCCGGCTGCTGGCCGAGCCCGTGCTGTCGGCGGTGGTCGAGGCCTCCTCGCACCGGGCGGTGCGGCAGGTCCAGGTGGAGGCGTGGCTGGAGGTGGCCTCGCCCTCGCCCGTGCCGCCGCGGCGCTGGCAGCGCGAGAGCGCCGGGCGGCACCCGCTCGTGGAGGTGTGGGTCAACCTCACCGGCGACGAGGACGGCCAGGGACCCCTGCACTACGTGCGCGGCACGCACCGCCGCGGGCGCCGGGGCGGGGCGGGCACCTTCGAGGCGCCCGGCGGGCCGGTGGGCACCGTGGTCCTGGCCGACCTGCGCGGCATGCACCGCCGCTCCCCGGCGGTGGGCCGCGACCGGCTGCTGCTGCGCGCCCTCCTCAGCGGGCGCCGCCCTGCGCGCGCCCGGCCGCCCGTGCTCAGCGCGGAGCTGCGGCTGCCCTCGGACGCCGGCTACGCGCTCGCCGGCGCCTGAGGTCCCTCAGCCGCGCCGCAGCAGCGCGTCGAGCAGGCGCCCGAACCAGCCCTTGCGCTGCGCGACCGGCTCGGCGACCGGCTCGGCGACGGGCTGGGCGACCGGCTCCGCGACGGGCCGGGCGACGGGCGGGGCGACGGGCTCGATGACCGGCTGGGTGACCGGCTGGGCGGGGCGCGGGTCCGGCTGCGCGCCCGCTCGCCCCGGCACCGACAGGGTGCCGCCGAGCTGCGCCTCGGGCGTGTAGCTGGACTCGCCCAGGATCGAGGCGGCGAACTGCAGCGCCGAGGCCTGCACCGGCGCGACGGTCTGCGCGCCGCGCGCGGGGGCGTCCGCGGTGCCGGTGGTGTCGTCGGTGGCCATGGTTCTCCCCGGGTCCGGGCGGATCCCGGCAGGGGCCCGCTGTCCCCGTCCTCCTCGGCAGGTGCGGTGCGGCGCCGCAGCGGCGGGCGCGGGGTTCACCCGCACGGCGCAGCGGCGCCGGCGGGCGACGGCCCCCCGCTCGCCGTACGTTCGCCGCGTGAGCCGGACCGTGACCGTCTTCGCCCCCTCACCGGTGCTGCGGGTGCTCGTCGAGCCCACCGCGGGCGGCGGCGTGGAGGTCCACCTGCACCCGGGCGGGCAGGGGGTGTGGGTCGCGCGCATGGCCGCGCGCCTGGGAGCGCAGGTGCGGCTGTGCCTGCCGGCCGGCGGGGAGTCGGGCACGGCGGTGCTGGCGCTGCTGGAGGCCGAGGGCGTCGAGGCGCGGGCGGTGCGCACCGGCGGCGACACCGCGGTGGTCGTCCTCGACCACCGCGGGCACGAGGGCGCGCAGGACGCCGAGGAGGGCGGCCGGGTCGCCGCCTCCACCGCCACCCTGACCCGCCACGAGGTCGACGACCTCTACGGCACCGCGATCACCTCGGCCCTGGACGGCGGCGTGCTGGTGCTCACCGGCCCCGAGCACGACGCCGTGCTGCCCGCCGACGTCTTCCGGCGCCTGGCCGCCGACGCGCGCGGGCAGGGCACCACGGTCGTGGCGGACCTGTCCGGCACCGCGCTGGAGCAGGCCCTGCGGGGCGGGGTGGACCTGCTGAAGATCGCCCACGACGAGCTGCCGGGCGAGGGGGAGGCCGCCGCGGACGACGTTCCCGAGCTGCTGCGGCGCGCCCGCCGGCTGCAGGACGCCGGGGCGGGCGCGGTGCTGCTCACGCGCGCGGCCGAGCCGCCGCTGCTGCTGACCGCCTCCGGCGAGGCGCACGGGCTGCAGGTGCCCAGCTTCACGCCCGTGCAGTTCCGCGGAGCCGGCGACGCCACCAGCGGGGCCGCCGCCGCGCGCCTGGCCGAGGGCGACGACGTGCTGGACGCGGTGCGCACCGCGGCGGCCGCCGGCGCGGTCAACGTCACGCGCCAGGGGTACGGCACCGGCCACGCCGCCGCGGTGGCGGCGGTGGCGCGGCGGGTGCGGGCGCACCGGCTGGACTGACCCGCGCCGGCCGGGCCCACCACGGGGCCCGGCCGGCGCGCGGCCGCTCGCTCAGCAGCGCGGGTACAGGCCGTACGTGGTGTAGGCCGGGTCGTCGCGCGGGTACAGCTGCACCTGCGTGCCGAAGCCCGCCGCCCACCACACCCAGCCGCCCTGGAACTCCTGCACGTGCCACGGGCCCGCCTCGTACTGGCGCTCGGGGCGGATGGGGAAGCCCAGGCAGCCGTTCTCCCAGCCCTGGGCGGCGTAGGCGCCGGCGATGTCGCCGCGCACGGGGTGCGCGCCGCTGGCGGGCGAGAAGTAGAACGTGCCGCCCTCGAAGCGGGCGTAGGCGCCCTGCCCGTTGGGCGTGCGCAGCTCGGAGGACGTGGGGAAGCCCAGCGGGGAGGCCTCCTCGCCCGCCGCGCGGTACCCCGTCAGGATCGCGCCGTGGACCTCGTGGGCGCCGGTCCACGGCGTCCAGTACACCCGCCCGCCCTCGAAGTCCTGCACAGCCCCGCGGCCGGTGGTGCTGCGCTGCTCGTCGCTGGTGGGGAAGCCGAGCAGGCCGTTCTCCCAGCCCAGGCGCCCGTAGCCGGCGCGGATCTCGCCGTGGACCTCGTGCGCACCCGTCCACGGCGTCCAGTAGATCGCGCCGCGCTCGAAGAGCACGTAGGCGCCGCGGCCGTTCGGCGTGCGCAGCTCGGGGGTCAGCGGGGCGCCGAGCAGTCCGGCCGAGCCGCCCAGGGCCGCGTGGCGCACGCCGATCTCGCCGACCACCGGCTCCAGCGGCGCGGCGGTCGCCGTCGGCACCGGCTCCGGGGTGCTCGGCGGGGTGGGCGTGGCGGTCGCGGTCGTGGTCGCGGTGGGCCGCGGGGTGCGGGTCGAGGTCGCCGTGGGCGTCGCGGTGGAGGTGGGCGAGGACGTCGCGGTCGCCGTGGCGGTGGACGTCGGCGTGGCCGTCGAGGTCGCGGTGGACGTCGGCGTGGACGTCCGGGTGGACGTCGCGGTGGCCGTCGACGTGGACGTCGCCGTGGCCGTGGACGTCGCGGTGGCGGTGGACGTCGCGGTGGCGGTGGACGTCGGCGTGGCCGTCGACGTCGCGGTGGACGTCGGCGTGGCCGTGGCGGTCGCCGTGGCGGTGCCGGTCGGTTCGGGCAGCTGTGCGGCGGAGGCGGCGGGCACGGTGGCGGCGAGCGCGCCGGCGAGGACCGCGGAGGCGGCCGCGCCCGCGCGGGCAGCGGTCGGGCGCCGGCGCGTCGCCGGGAACGGGGAACGCATGCCGTGCACCGTAGCGGGGCGCGCGGGCGCGCACCGGCGGTTCGGGCGGCCGCACCGGCTCGGGCGGTGCTCGAGCGGCGCGGGGGCCCGTCAGCCGCGGTGCGCGGTCGCGACGGCCGGGGCGGACGCGCGGTGGCGCTCCAGCCAGCCCAGGACCTCGTGCGCCGGCACGGGGCGCGAGTGGTGGTAACCCTGCGTCTCGTCCACGCCCAGCTCCCGCAGCCGGCGCAGGGTCGCGGCGTCCTCCACGCCCTCGGCCAGCAGCCGCATGCCCAGGCTGTGCGCCAGGTCCGCGGTGCTGGCCACGATGGCGGCGGAGCGCTCGTCGCGCGCGACGCGGGCGGTGAAGGTGCGGTCCAGCTTCAGCTCGGCGGCCGGCAGGTCGCGCAGGTAGGCCAGGCTGGAGTAGCCGGTGCCGTAGTCGTCGATGCTGACGGCCGCGCCCGCCTCGAGCAGCTGCGCGACGGTGCGCCGGCTGCTCTCCGGGTCCTGCATGAGGGTCGTCTCGGTGATCTCCACGACGAGCCGGGCGGGGTCCAGGCCGGCGGCGGCGGTGCTCGCGCGCACCAGCGCGGGCAGGGCGGGGTCGAGCAGGCCGCTGGCGGCGACGTTGACGGCCACCCGCAGCGGGTGCCCGGCCCGCTCCCAGCGCACCGCCTCGCCCACGGCCTGGTGCAGCACGGCGCGGGTGACCTCGCCCATCAGGCCGCGCTCCTCGGCCAGGTCCAGGAACGCCGCCGGCGCCAGCGTGCCGCGGCGCGGGTGCTCCCAGCGCACCAGCGCCTCCATGCCGACGACCTCGCCGGTGCGGGCGTCGAGCTGCGGCTGGTAGTGGGCGACGAGCTGACCGGCGGCGACGCCGGCGCGCAGCTCCTCCAGGAGCTGCAGGCGCTCGCGCGCGCCGCGGTCGACGGCCTCGTCGTACCCGGCGACCCCGCCGCCGGCGCGCTTGGCGACGTACATCGCCGCGTCCGCCTGCCGCAGCAGCTCCAGCCCCGCGTCCGGCGCCCGGCCCGCACCGCCCGCACCGCCCGCACCCTCCGCACCCTCCGCACCGCCCGCACCGCTCACGCCCTCCGCACCGCTCACGCCCTCCGCACCGCCCGCGGCGGCGGGCGCGCCGGAGGAGCAGGTCACGCCGACGCTGGCGCCGACGTGCACGGGGGCGCCGCCCAGCTCGAACGGCTCGGTGAGGGCGGCGAGCACGTCCTCGGCCACGCCCCGCGCGACGGCGGCGCCCGCGCCGGGCACCAGGAGCGCGAACTCGTCGCCGCCCAGGCGGGTCAGCAGCACGTGCCGGGGCAGGCGCGCCGACAGGCGCGCGGCCACCGCGCGCAGCAGCTCGTCGCCGCGGTGGTGCCCGAGGGTGTCGTTGACGTCCTTGAACCGGTCCAGGTCCACCAGCAGCAGCCCGGTGCGCCGCTCCGCGGCGCCGGCCAGGTGCCGCAGGAGCGCACGCCGGTTGGGCAGGCCGGTCAGCTCGTCGGTGACGGCCTGGCGGTGGCTGTCGAGCAGGCGCAGCAGGTCCGAGAAGGCCATCGCGACGGTGACGGTGACCAGGCCGAGCAGGAGGGTGGTCAGGACCACGACGGGGTGCGGCAGCCGCAACCAGTGGTCGACCACGAGCAGGGCGCCGGCCCCCACGAGCGCGACCAGCGGCATCACCAGCACCACCCAGCCGCGCGCGACGGGCCGCTCCCCCGGCTCCGGCGCCGGCTGGCGCGAGGCCGCCACGAGCAGCCCCACGGCGAGCAGGCGCCCGGCGTCGACGGCGGCGGAGACCCAGGTGGTGCCGGTGGGCGCACCGGCCACCCCGGCCAGGCGCAGCAGGTCCAGCGCGTCGGCGGCGGTCCACGCGCTGAAGGCGGCCACGACCAGGCGCAGGCAGCGGTCGCGGTGGTGGCCGGACAGCCGCCAGGTCGAGACCGCCACGGCGAGCACCACCGCGTCCAGCGAGGGGCGCGCCACGGCCACCGCGGCGGCCACCGACCCCAGGCCGGCGCGCTGCAGCGGCTCCAGGACCAGCGCGCCGATGACGGCGGCGTTGAGCAGGAAGGAGGAGGTGCCGTCCAGCCAGGGCGTGCCGCCGGTGCGGCAGCGCTCGCGCAGCAGCGCCACCACGCCCGCGTACAGGGCCACCCGGCCGGCGAGGCCGGCCAGCACGAGCGGGCCCTGCCGCGCCAGCACGTCCGGGCCGACGGCGGCGTCGCCCTCGGCGGCGAAGAGCACCACCCGGGTGGCCACGACCAGGCAGACCCCCGCGGCGAACCACACCCACACCCGCCGCTCGCGGCGCGCCCGCGCGGCGTGCCGGGCCAGCGCGGCGACGGCGAGCAGCCACAGGACCGCCTGGGCCAGGGACGCCAGGCGCGTCCCGCCCGCCAGCGCGGGCAGCACCGCGCTCGCCAGCACCACCGCCGCGCACCACGCGGCGAGCAGCGCGGCGCCGCGGGCGGGCACCGCGCTCGGGAGGGTCACCCCCTGCTCGTCGGCACGGGCGGCGGGCGGCTGCAGCCCGGCCGGCGCGCGCGGGCGGCGCACCACCCGCTCGGCGCAGCAGGGGCCCGGACGCGGGACGGCCCCCGCACCCTGTCGGGTGCGGGGGCCGTCCTGGACGGGCCGGGGCCTCGTCAGAGGCGGGTGACGCCGCTCGCCTGGGGGCCCTTGGCGCCCTGCGTCACGGAGTACTCCACGCGGTCGTTCTCCTCGAGGCTGCGGTAGCCGCTGCCCTGGATCTCGCTGAAGTGCACGAACACGTCGGCCGAGCCGTCCTCGGGGGCGATGAAGCCGTAGCCCTTCTCGCCGTTGAACCACTTCACGGTGCCCTGAGCCATGATGGCCTCCTCAGGTGTGTCGCTCCTGGTGGAGCTCGTCGCGGAGGGGCTGACCATTCGGAAAGCTTGACGAACCCTCGAGCTTGAATCCCCGGGGTGTTGTCAGCACATCGAGAACAGCGACTGGTGCGACCGTAGCACGCCCCGGCGGTGCCGGACGACCCCGGCTGCTCAGCCGCTCAGCTGCGCAGCTGGGAGACCAGCGGGCAGCTGAAGCTGTTGCGGGCGGCCAGGCCGACCTCGTCGAGGTACCGGATGATCGAGCGGTACGAGCCGAGGAACGTCTCCTCCGTGTAGGGGATGCCGTGCTCGGCGCAGAACTGGCGCACGAACGGCTGCGCCCGGCGCAGGTTGGGGCGCGGCATGCTGGGGAACAGGTGGTGCTCCACCTGGAAGTTGAGCCCGCCCATGACGAGGTCGACGAACCAGCCGCCGGAGACGTTGCGGGAGGTCAGCACCTGCCGGCGGATGTAGTCGACCTTCTTCTCCCGCGGCACGATCGGCATGCCCACGTGGTTCGGGGCGAAGGCCCCGCCCATGCAGAACCCGAACGCGGCCATGTGCACGCCGAAGAACGCCAGCGCCTTCCACGGGCCCATGAGCAGCACCGCGGAGGAGGCGTAGACGCCCCAGTGCGCGACGATGAGCGAGGCGTCCACCCAGCGGCGCTTGGTGCGCTTGCCGGTCAGCAGCGAGCGGGTGCTCTCGATGTGCAGCACGAAGCCCTCGAAGGCCAGCAGCGGCACGAAGAACAGGCCCTGGTGGCGGGTGAACCAGCGCAGGGGCCCGCGCCGGCCCGCGGCGGCCTCCTCGTGGAAGGAGAGCACGTTCGACTCGATGTCGCCGTCGACCCCGCGCTGGTTGGGCGCCTGGTGGTGGCGGGTGTGCTTGCCCATCCACCAGCCGTAGCTCAGGCCCGCGACGAGGGCCGCGAAGACGTGCGACGCCGTCTCGTTGTGACGGTGCGTGGCGAAGATCTGCCGGTGCGCGGCGTCGTGGCCCAGGAAGGCGAACTGGGTGATGACCACGGCCAGGGCGGCGGCCGGCAGCAGCACCAGCCAGGAGTCGCGCAGCAGCACGGTGCCGGCCGCCACGGCGCTGAAGGCGGCGGTGGTGGCGGCGATGCGGGTCCAGTAGGACCCGCGCCGGCGGCGCATCAGCCCGGCCTCCTGCACGAGCGCCGTCAGCTTGCCGTACGGGGTGGTGCTGCGCCGGGCGGCGGCGCGGGTCTCGGCGGCGGCCCCGCCGACGGTCGGGCCGGGTGCTGCGCCGGGTGCGCTCGACGGCGCTTCCGGGGTGCTGGTGCTCACTGGCGTCCTCTCGGGCGGCAGCACCGGTGCCCGGGCCGCGCCTGCTTGCAGGGTGCGGTGCGGTGCGCCCGGTCCTCGGAGGCACAGCGGTGCGAGCCCCGCGTCCACCTGCGACGCCCGCACGCACAGTTCAACACGGATGCGCCCGCACCGGTTCCCCGGACCCCCGGCGCGGGCGTCAGCCGCCCAGGCGCAGCGCCACGAACGCGACGTCGTCGTCGGTGTCGCCCAGGCGCTGCAGCAGGTGGTCGCACAGCGCCTCGACGTCCTCGGGGGCGTCGGCCAGGGTGCGCGCCAGGCGGGCCAGGCCGACGCTGAGCTCCTCGCCGCGGCGCTCGACCAGGCCGTCGGTGTAGCCGAGCACCGTCGAGCCGGGCACCAGCCGGTGCGCGGCCCCGGCGCGCACGGTCGGCTGCACGCCCAGCATCAGGCCGTGCACGCCGTCGAGGACCTCGACCCGCCCGGCCGGGTCGCGCACCAGCAGCGGCGGGTGCCCGGCGGTGGCGTGCTCCAGCAGCCACGAGCCGTCCCCGGCGGGCGTGGCGCGCGCGTACGCCAGCGTCGCCATGGTCGCCATGCCCAGGCCGTCCAGGAGGCGGTCCACGCGGTCGACGACCTGCGAGGGCGAGGGGCCGGTGGTGTCCCAGGCGCTGGCGCGCAGCAGGCCGCGCAGGTGCCCCATCGCGGCGGCGGCCATGACGTCGTGGCCGACGACGTCGCCGACGGCCAGGCCGACGGCCTCGCCGGGCAGGTCGATGAGCTCGTAGAAGTCCCCGCCCACGCGGGCGCCGGACTCGCTGGCGCGGTAGCGGGCGGCCGCCCGCACCCCCGGGATGCGCGGCAGCTGCGGCAGCAGGCTGTTCTGCAGGGCGGCGGCGATGCGGTGCTGCTCGCCGTACAGGCGCGCGTTGTCCAGGATCAGCCCGGCCCGGCGGCCGAGGTCGACGGCGACGTGCAGGTCGTCGGCGCTGTGCCGGGGGCGCCCGGGCCCGCGCACCAGCGCCAGCAGGTCCTCGCTGCGCCGGCGCCCCTGCAGGGTCACCAGCAGCACCGAGGCGGCGCCCAGGGCGTCGCTGGCGTCCAGCAGGGAGGCGTCGTTCACCCAGCCCTCGCGCTCGGCGCGGCGCTCCTCGGAGTCGTAGTCGTCGATCAGGCGCGCCTGCTGCCCGCCGAGCAGGGTCGCCGCGACGGGGCCGGGGGCGAAGGCGGTCATCCAGCGCTCGACGTAGCGGTCCAGCTCCCCGCTGCGCGCGCCGTCGCGGTGGCGCGCGGTGACGTCGTGCACGGCGCCCTGCTCGTCGGTGGAGACCAGCAGCGCCCAGTCGGCCAGCTCGGGCACGACGAGGTCCAGCAGGCGCTGGCGGCACTCGGCCACGTCCAGGGTGACCGCCAGGCGGCTGGTGGCCTCGGCCAGCAGCTCCAGGCGGGCGCGCGAGGCGTCGGCGTCGCGGTGCGCGGACTCCGCCTCCTCGCGGGCGGCCTCGGCCTGCGCGCGCGCCGCCTCGGCCTCCTCCCGGGCGCGGCGCTCGGCGACCAGCGCGCGGTCGCGCTCGGCGTCGGCCTCCACGCGGGCGGTGATGTCGGTCTGGATTCCGACGTAGTGGGTCAGCTCGCCCTCGGCCCCGTGCACGGGGCTGAGCACGAGCTGGTTCCAGAACGCGGTGCCGTCCTTGCGGTGGTTGAGCAGCGTGGTGGTGACCTCCTCGCCGGCGGCCAGGGCGCGCCGCAGGGCGGCGACCACCTCGCGGTCGGTGCCCGCCCCCTGCAGGAAGCGGCAGTTGCGGCCCACGACCTCCTCGAGCGCGTACCCCGTCGTGGCGGTGAACGCGGGGTTCACCCACACCAGCGGCATGTCGTCGGCGCGCGCGTCGGCCACGGTGAAGGACATGCCGGTGGCCAGCACGGCGCGGTCGCGCACCTGCGCCTGGGCCTGGGCGGCGTCGGCGGCGGCGCGGGCGGCGTCGCGCCGGCTCAGCGGCAGCAGCACCACCAGGGCGTGGTCGGACAGCACGGGCGCGCCCACCATGGGCAGCGCCACCACCCACAGCGGCTCGCGGCGCCGGCCCATCTCGCTGACGCGGGCGGCGGAGACGGCCTGGCCGGCCACCGGCAGGGAGCGCGCCACCCGCGAGAGCGGGTGCTCCGTGCTGGACAGCTCCGCGCCGTCGAGGTCGCGCAGGTCGGCGGCGTCCGACCAGTCGTCCAGGCCGACGGGCAGGCGCACCCCGGGCGCGAGCTGCTCGGCGACGGGGTTGGTGTGCACGACGGTGCGGGCGGTCAGGTCCACCAGGAGCACCGCCGCGGGCGCGCCGCCGGTGACGAACGACAGGTCCGTGGAGGGGCCGCCCTGGGACGGCACGAGCGCCTCCGCCGGAGACGTCGCCGGATCGTCCCCCACCGCACCTCCCCGTCCCGGGGCGCGCGGGTGCGCCACCGTCGTGACCACAGCCTAGGCGGGGCACCGGCCGGGGCGCTCGGCGGTCGATCACACGCTCGACCGGGCGCTCGACCGGGTGCTCGACCGGGCGCTCGGTCCGGCGGTCAGGTCGGCGCGGGCGGCGCCGATGGGGGGCCGTGCACGCCCCCGACGCCGACGAGCTGCGCCCCGGCGACGCGGTGAAGGTGCGCGGCACCGGCAGCCCCGCGCACACCGGCGCCCGGGCCCTGGTGGCGGCGGTGCACCGCGACCCGGCCGCCCCGGGGCGCGTCGCGGCCGTGTCGGTGCGCTACAGCGCGCGGGGACCCGCGCTGCGCGTGGACCTGTCCGGCCCCGGCGAGCTGGTGCGCTTCGCCGACCCGTGGCCGGCGCACCGGCCCGCGCGGCGCGAGGCGGCGGCCGCGCCCGCCGCCGGGGCCGCCCCGCCCGCCCCGTCGCGGCGGGCGCTGGCGGCCGGCGCGGGCGCGCTGCTGGTGGTGGCCGGCGCCCTGGCGCTGCTCGTGCAGGCGGAGGACCGCGGGGACCGCGCGGACCGCGCACCGGCCCGGCCGGTGCTGGCGCAGGCCGCACCGGCGGGCAGCCCGACCGGCTCCTCCACCGGCTCCTCCACCGGCAGCCCGGCGAGCGCCCCGGCGAGCACGGGCGCGACCCCTCCCCCGGCGGGGGTGAGCGGCGAGGTGGTGGCCTGGGCGGCCGGTGCGGTGCCCGTCGTCGGCGGTGCGGGTGCGCCGCGCCCGCTGCCCCTGGCCGGCGTGGAGCCCGTGCCCGGCTGCCGCGACGCGTACGCGGCGGCGCTGCGGGAGCTGCTACCGGTGGGCACGGCCGTCACCGTCAGCGCGGCGGGCTCCTACCGCACGGGCGCGGGGCTGGCGGTGGGCGAGGAGCTGGTGCGGCGGGGCGTGGCCCGCGCGACGGGCACGACGGGCGCGACGGGCGCGACGGCCACGACGGCTGCGACGGGCGCGCCCGGAGGCACCCCCTCCTGCGCCTGACCCCTGTCTGCGCCTGACCCCTGTCTGCTCCTGACCCCTGTCTGCTCCTGATCCCTGCTCCCTCCCCGGGCGGCCGGTCGCGCCCGCCACCCCGGTGCGCCCGGGGACGGGCGCTGCGCCTGCCCCGCCGCGCACGCGCGACGTCCTAGGCTCGACGGCGTGGAGCGCGAGGGAGCCGTCGGCGGACCGGGCGGGCGGGTGGCCGTCGTCGTGCCGTGCCTGGACGAGGAGGCGGCGGTCGGTGCGGTGGTCGACGCGCTGCGCGTGAGCCTGCCGCACGCCGTGGTGTACGTGTACGACAACGGCAGCACCGACCGCACCGCGGAGGTCGCCGCCCGGCACGGGGCGGTGGTGCGCTTCGAGCCGCGCCCCGGCAAGGGCAACGTCATCCGCCGCGCGTTCGCCGACGTCGACGCCGACACGTACGTGCTCGTCGACGGCGACGACACCTACGACGCCTCCGCGGCCGGCGACCTGGTGCGCCTGCTGGTGGCCGAGGGCCTGGACCACGTCGTGGGCACCCGGCGCCCGGACACCCCGACCGCCCACCGCCGCGGGCACGCCGCGGGCAACCGGGCGCTGAACTCGGTGGTCTCGCGGGTGTTCGGCACGCCGGTGACGGACATGCTCAGCGGCTACCGGGTGATGTCGCGGCGGTTCGTGAAGTCGTTCCCGGCGATCTCGCGGGGCTTCGAGGTGGAGACGGAGCTGACCGTGCACGCGGTGAACCTGCGGGTGCCGCAGCGCGAGGTCCCGGTGGGTTTCCGCGACCGCCCCGAGGGCTCGGCCAGCAAGCTGCGCACCTACCGCGACGGGTTCGCGATCCTGCGCTGGATCGCGCGCCTGGCGCACCTGGAGCGCCCCCTGCTGGTGCACTCGCTGCTGGGCGCGCTGATCGCGCTGGTCTCGCTGGCGCTGGGGCTGCCGGTGGTCGTGGAGTTCCTGCGCACCGGGCTGGTGCCGAAGTTCCCCACCGCGATCCTCGCCTCGGCCCTGATGATGATCGCGGTGCTGGTCGCCGCGGTGGGGGTGGTGCTGGACGCGGTGCACCGCGCCTCCGACGAGGCCTCGCGCCTGGTGTACCTGCAGTACCCCGCCCCGCAGGCGCTGGACCTGCGCGTGCCGCCGGCCCCCTCCCCCGCGCGCGGCGCGGACCGGGCGGGGCGCCGGTGACGGCGGTGGTGCGCTGGGCCGTCCGGGCGGGAGCGGCGCTGCTGCTGCTGCAGGGGGTGTTCCTGGGCCTGCTGGTCGCGGCGCAGGCGGCGCCCAACGGCCCGATCGTGCGCCACCTGGCGCAGGCGGTGGACTCCGGCGACTACGGCGCCCCCTACGCCCCCGACGGGGTGGGGGGCGTCGCGGACCGCTTCACCGAGTGCGTGGTGCTCGGGTACGGGGTCAGCTCCGCCGACGACCCGCGCAGCGCCTGGTACCGGGCCACCGGCGGGCCGCGGCTGTCCTCGTGCGAGGACGGCGTCGGCGAGGTCGAGGCGCTGGCCGCCGGGGAGTCCCTCGTGCCGCCGGCGACGTACTTCCGCTACTGGAACGGGTACTCGGTGCTGACGCGGCCGGTGCTGGCGCTGACGGGCGTGCCGGGGTTGCGGATGGTGGTCACGGCGGTGTTCGCGGCGGCGGCGCTGGCGGCGTTCTCGGCGGTGGCGCGCGGCGCGGGACGGCCGGCGGCGTTCGCCCTGCTGCTGCCGGTGGCGGCCTCGACGAACGCGCTGGCGATGCCCTCGGCGGCGCTGAGCCACGGGATCGCGCTGGCCGCGGCCGCGGCGGGGGTGGCCCTGACGGCGGTGGCGGCGCGGCGCGGCTGGCGCGGGGCGGCGCTGGGCGCGGGCGGTGCGGCGGCGCTGTTCTGCTACGCGGACCTGCTGACGGTGCCGGCGGCGAGCTGGGCGGCGTGCGCGGCGGTCGCCGGCGCGGTCGCCCACCGGCGCCGCGGCGACGTCGCGTCCGCGCTGCGCTCGACGGTGGCGGCGGGGGTGGCCTGGCCGGTGGCGTTCGGCGTCACGTGGGTCTCGCGCTGGGTGGTCGCCGCGCTGGTGCAGGGCCCGGGGGTCTTCGCGCGGGTGGGCGAGGTGAGCCGGTTCCGCCTGGACGGCGGGGACGTCTCGCAGCGGTTCGGCGCGGGCCTGGCGCGCAACTGGTCGGCGTGGGTGGACGGCTCGGCCACCGCGGTGCCGGTGCTCGCGGCCGCGGCCGCGGCGGTGGCGGTGGGCCTGGTGCTGGGGGTGCGCCGCGCCGGCGCGCGCGCCCCGCTGGCGAGCGCGGTGCTGGCGGCACCGGCGCTGGTGGTGCCGGCCTGGTACTGCGTGCTGAGCAACCACTCGCAGATCCACGCCTTCTTCACCCACCGCAGCCTGGCGGTGGCGGTGGGCGTGGTGGTGCTGGCCGCGCTCGTGCCCGCGCAGCGCGCGCCGGCGCGCTCGCCGCGGCGCGAGCACGTGCCCGCGGCCTGAGGCCGGCTCAGCCGGGGGCGCCCGCGCCGTCGGGGGCGCCCGCGCCGTCGTGGGGCGGGTGCGCCGGGCGCACGCCGCCGCCGGAGCGCTTGGCGCGGTACATCGCCTCGTCGGCCGCGCGCAGCAGGCCGGTGACGTCACCGGCGTGCCGCGGCGCGAGGGCGAACCCGATGCTGGCGCCGACGAGCACGGTGCGCCCCTCGACGGCGAACGGCTCGCACAGCCGCCGGTGCACCTCGCGGGCCAGCTGCCCCAGCGCGGGCGCGGAGCGGGCGAGCGCGCCGGTGACGGTGGCGGCCAGCTCGTCGCCGCCCACGCGCGCGGCCAGCGCGCCGTCGGGCAGGGCCGCACGCAGCCGGGTGGCGACCTGCTGCAGCAGCACGTCGCCGGCCTGGTGGCCCAGGGTGTCGTTGACCGCCTTGAAGCCGTCGAGGTCGACGAGCAGCAGCGCCGCGCGCGCGCCGGCGGGGTGGGCGGCGGGGTCGAGGGCGCGCTCCAGGGCGCGCACGAGCGCGGCGCGGTTGGGCAGGCCGGTGAGGGCGTCGTGCCAGGCGCGGTGCTCCAGCTCGCGCAGGTGCGCGCGCTCGGCCTCGCGCAGGCGCGCGTTGTCGACCACGACGGCGCCCTGCTGGGCGAGGCGCTGCGCCAGGGCGCGGTCGGCAGCCGACCAGGTGCGCCGGCGGCTGGCGTCCCCGCACACGACGCTGCCCACCGAGCCCTCGGCGGACAGCAGCGGGATGGCGACGACCGAGCGCAGCCCCAGGGTCTGCACGAAGCCGCCGGGCCGCAGCGGCATGCTGCTCGCGTCGTCGATGAGCGCCGGCTCGCCGCTGTCGCGCACGGTGCGCCAGGCGGTGGAGCCGCTGGCCAGGGTGCCGACGAAGCCGCGGGTCAGCCGCTCCTGCAGGTGCGGGGGCAGGCCGATGCCCAGCACGTGGGTGACGCGGCTGTCGGCGTCGACGAGGTGCACGGCGGCCAGCTCGGTGGCGAAGGCCTCGGCGGCCGCCTCGGCCAGCACCCGGCCGGCGTCGGCCACGCCCGTGGCGCGCACGCCCAGCTCGAACACGCGCCGGCTGGTGGTGGACAGCCGCTGCTGCAGCGCCCGCTCGTCCTCCTCGCGCAGCGCGGCCGCCAGGTGGTGGGCCACGACGTCGGCCAGGTCGCCGGGCAGGACCGGCACCGCGCCGCGCAGGCGCAGCACGCCCACGCGCTGCCCGCCGTGGTGCAGGGGCAGGTGCCCGGCGAGCGCGCCCTCGGGCGCGGCGCCGCGGGCGGCGACGACGACCTCGGCGCCGCCGCGCTCGGCCAGCACCTCCAGCCGCACCGGGGCGGGCAGGTGCTGCAGCACCACCTGCAGCAGCCGCGGCAGCGGCGCGGGGTCCGTCGCGGCGGTGCGGGCCAGCCCGCCGGCCAGCCCGCCGGCCGACCCGCCGGCCGACCCCCCTGCCGGCGTCTGCGCCGGCCCACCCGCCTGGACGTCCACGGTGAGCACGTCAGGTCGGCCGGGGCGGGTGGGCGACCCGCCGCCGGCGCGTCGTCCGCGGCTCTGGCACACCCCGGGGATCGGGTGCGCCGGCGGGGGCCTTGAGCCGCTGGGCGCCGGAGCACCCGCCCGGCGCAGCGGCCCGGGCGCGCGTCACCCGGCGGACGGCCCCCGCCAGGCCGGGGCGGTGGCGCGGGTGCCGCGCGCCACGGACACCGCGCCGGCGGGGGTGGCGGTGGCGGTGGCCGACGGGGTGAGCGCGGCGGTGCGGGCCTCGGGCCCGAGCCCGGCGGCGCCGCGCACCCGCACGCCGAACACGTGCGCGCGGCCGTTGACGAGGCCGTTGACGGTGATGCGCGTGCTGGTCGCGGTGGTGCTCAGCGTCAGCGCGGGCTGCGCCGCACCGGCCACGTACGGGGTGACGACGTACCCGGTGACCGCGGTGCCGCCGCCGGCCGTGACGGTGAACGACGCCGAGCGGTCCCCGGCGGTGGCCGCGGACAGCACCGGGGCGCCCGGCGCGCCGGTCGGCGTGGGCGTCGGCGTCGGCGTGGCCGTGGGGGTGGCCGTCGGGGTCGGGGTGGGCGTCGGGGTGGGCGCGGCGGTGCCGCGCGGGGCGACGCGCACGGTGGCGGCGGTGCCGGAGGAGGCGGTGACGGTGACGGCGGTGCGCCCGTCGGCGGTGGTGAACGAGGCTCCGGCGGGCAGGACGAACGGCGCGCCGGCGGCCCGCGGCTCCAGCAGGCGCGACCTGGCCCCCGCACCGGTGCCGTCGAGGCGGCGCACGGTCACCCCGGCGGGGACGGGCGCCCAGCCGGTGCCGCCGGTGGCGGTGGTGCCGTAGTAGGTGCCGCCGGGGTAGAGGCCGGCGTCGCGCCCGGCGCCGGCGCGCAGCTCCACGTAGTACGTCACGCCACCGCTGGTGAAGCGCAGCGCCTGGGTGCCGCTCGCGGAGCCGATCGGCGCCAGCGCGGTGGAGGTGGTGGCCGCCGCGTCCACGCCGGTCAGCTCGCCGGCGCCGAACCCGGCGAGGCGGTCGCGCTGGGCGGCGTTCATCTCCCCCAGGTGCAGGGTGCGCGAGCCGGAGGCGTAGGCGTTGGCGCCCATGACGTCGAAGAAGTCGCCGTACTCGACGGTGCTGCACGCCGAGGCGGGACCGTCGTCGGCCGCCCCGGCGGAGCAGGCGGCGGAGGAGCCGGAGTGGCCCAGGCCGAGGTTGTGGCCGATCTCGTGAGCGGCGACGGCCGCCGCGGGGTCGCCGTTGAGCCAGAGCGCCAGGTCGCGCCGGGCGGTGGAGCCGATCCACGCCACGCCGGAGAACCCGCACGCGCGGACCTTGGGCGTGTACATCAGCAGCGTCGTCTCGGCGGGCACGGCGACCTGCGCGCGCACGGCCCGCTCCAGGGCGCCGAGGTCGCAGGAGGTGGCGGCGGTGGCGGCCACCGTCACCGAGCGGGCGGCGGTGGCGGTGTAGGTGACCGCGCCACGCGTCTCGTGGTCGTAGAACCGGCTGGTCTCGGCGACCGCGGCGGCCAGGGCGGCGGTGGTGGTGCCGTCGGCGGCGACGCCGGGGACGGTGACGAGCACCGGCAGCACCGGGCGCACCGCGGTGCTGACGGCCTTGGTGGTGCGCGGGGCGGAGAGCACCCGGTGCGAGAGCACGTCGCGGCCGGACTCGGCCCGCTCGGCCGGGGTGCGCCCGGCGCGCACGGCGCGCCCCAGGACGGCGCTGACGGTGGCGCCGGTGGGCACGCCCGCCAGCTCCGCGGTGGGCACCCGCACGTCGCCGCCGGCGGTGCGCAGCACCGTCACCTCGACGCTGCGGTCGTGCTCGACCCCGTGCCCGTCCTCGTGCCCGTCCTCGAGCCCGTCCTCGAGCCCGGTGCCGGGGGCGGGGTCGAGCTCGACGACGGCGCGGCGCACCTCGCCGGTGACGGTGGTGCCCACCGCGCCCCCCGCGACCTGCGCCGCCGCGGCGCCCTGCGCCAGCCCCAGCACGCTGCCCGCGACGCACACCGCCGCGAGGGCTCCCTTGAAGCGCACCTCGTCCACCCCTCGTCCCGGCGGGGTCCCCGCCTCGTCCGGCGTGCTTCGGCAGCCGGCCGGCGGGGCTTGAGCTGGTGTGAGGGGGATCACGAGCGCAGGGCGCGGCCCCGACGGCGGCCCGCCCTCCCTTGACGCTCCCTCACCCCGGCGGTACTCCTGGGCGCTCCCGCCGCCGCCCGGCCCGTGGCGCCCGGCGGACGACGGAGGTGCGCGTGGACGACCGGCACGACGACCGGCCCGACGAACGGTCCGATGATCGGCACGACGACCCGCACGGGGTGGGCCCGTGCCCCGTCTCCCCCAGCCCGGAGCTGCGCGAGCGGCTGCGCGCGCGGGCGGCCGCGGTGGCCTCCGCCGAGCGCCTGCCGCTGGGCCCGGCCGGCCAGCGGCGCTTCTTCGGCTTCGACGACGGCGTCGTCGTGCCGCCGGAGCGCTTCCCGCCGGGGACGGCGGCGGTGCGGGTGCGCCGGGCCGCCGCGCTGCGCGAGCCCCTGCGCGGCGCGGTGCGGGTGGTCGTGGTGCTCGTGGACTTCCCGGACCTGGCGATGGCGCGGCCGGCGGCGGAGTTCGAGGATCTGTTCTTCTCCCGCGGCTCGCTGGCCACCGGCAGCGTCGCGGAGTACTTCACCGAGGTCTCCGGTGGGCTCGTCGACGTGACCGGTGAGGTCGTCGGGCCGCTGCGGATGCCGCAGACCCTCGCGTGGTACGCCGACGGCGGTTCCGGCATCGGCCGGCCCGCGGGCGAGCCGCGCGCGAACCTCCTGGCCCGCGACGCGGCCGACGCCGCCGACGGCCTGGTGGACTTCGGCCCCTACGACAACGACGGCGACGGCTACGTCGACGCGTTCGTCGTCGTGCACGCCGGCCGCGGCGGGGAGGAGACCGGCGACCCGGGCGACATCTGGTCGCACAAGTGGGTCCTGCCCGCCGAGCGCCCCAGCGACGGCGCGAGCGTCTACGCGTACCTGACCATCCCCGAGGACGCGAAGGTGGGCGTCAGCGCCCACGAGCTCGGTCACCTGGTGTTCGGCTGGCCCGACCTCTACGACGTCGACGGCACCTCCGAGGGCGTGGGGAACTGGTGCCTCATGGGCGGCGGGTCGTGGAACGGCGGCGGCGACACCCCCGCCCACCCCTCGGCGTGGTGCAAGGCGCAGCAGGGGTGGGTCTCGGTGCGCGAGGTCACCGCCGACGAGGAGGTCACCGTCACCGACGTCGCCGCGAGCCGGCAGGTGCTGCGCGCGTGGACGGGCGGCGCGCGCGGCGAGGAGTACTTCCTGCTGGAGAACCGCCGCCGCACCGGTTTCGACCGCGACCTGCCCGGCGACGGGTTGCTGGTCTGGCACGTGGACGAGACCCGGCAGGACAACTCCGACGAGAGCCGCTTCCTCGTCGGCCTGCTGCAGGCCGACGGCGAGCAGGACCTCGAGCGCGCCGAGAACCGCGGCGACGGCGGAGACGCCTACCCCGGCACGAGCGGCAACCGGGAGCTGGACGGCACGACGAACCCGGCGACGACCGCGCACTCCGGGCAGGACAGCCTGGTGGCGGTCAGCGGCATCCCCGACTCCGCGGACGCGATGACGCTGCGGGTGCGGGTCGGGGGTACCGCACCGGCCGAGGGTGCGCGGACGGTGGCGTCGCCGTAGCGGTGCAGTGGACCGGCTCTCGCGCCGGCAGGTGGCGGGCTGCGCCCCGCTGCCGCCCCTCGGCGTCGGTGGTGGGCGGCAGGATGGCGCCCGTGCCCGCACGCGACCTGAGACCAGCAACACCCGGTGACCTGCCGGCAGACGTGCCCACGGGCTACGCCGAACTGCTCGAAGCGCTCAAGGAGCGGGTGCGCACCAGCCAGGTCCGCGCCGCCCGCGCGGCCAACACCGAGCTGCTCAGGCTCTACCACTCCATCGGGCAGGACATCCTCGACCGCCAGCACAGCGCCGGCTGGGGCGCGAAGGTCATCGACCGCCTCGCGGCCGACCTGCGCGCCGCGTTCCCCGACCAGCGCGGCTTCTCCGTGCGCAACCTGCACTACATGCGCGCCCTGGCCGCCGCGTGGCCCGATGAGGCCGTCTTCCTGCAGAGTCCGTCTGCAGGATTGACCTGGAGCCACGTCACCGCCTTGATCACCCGCCTGGACGAGCGGGACCTGCGCGAGTGGTACGCCGCCAAGGCCGTCGAGCAGGCTTGGTCGCTCAAGGTGCTGCAGCACCAGATCGCCACCCGCCTGCACACCCGCATCGGCGCAGCGCCCTCCAACTTCGCCGCCCACCTGCCCCCGGCCGACTCGGACCTCGCCCAGGCCCTCACGCGCGGCCCGTACGTCTTCGACCACCTGGGCCTGAGCGAGCCGGTCGCCGAGCGGCAGCTGGAGCAGTCCCTGATGGACCGCTTGCAGGGCACCCTGACCGCGTTCGGGCACGGCATGTCCTTCGTGGGCCGCCAGGTCCACTTCCCGGTCGACGACACCGAGATGGTCATCGACCTCCTGCTCTTCTCCGTCGAGCAGGTCCGCTACGTCGTCATCGAGCTCAAGGTCGGCGACTTCTCCCCCGCCTACACCGGTCAGCTCGGCGCCTACGTCGCCCTCGTCGACGAGCGCCTCCGCCGCCCCGAGCGCCACGCTCCCACCGTCGGCATCCGGGGGCACCTCCCGCTTGCGGGGGAATGTGCACCGGCGCCCCGCGCGAGCAGGCCGTGCGCTACGCCGTGGCCGGCACCGCCGCCCCCGTCGCGGTGGCCAGCTACACCTACGACACCCTGCCCCCCGAGGAGCGAGCAGCCCTGCCCGACGCCGCCACGCTGGCTGCCGCCATCACCCCGACCACCAGCCCTCCGGGCGAGGGCACGCCCGGGTAGCCCGCGAGCGCCGAAGACGGCAGTGCTTCCGCTCCCCGTCGAACTGGAGGTGCAGCAGAGGGGCTGCGACGAGGTGCGGTCCCACCGCCGCGGTGACGAGCGGTCGGGTCAGGACAGCGTCACCCGCCGGGTCGCCCACTCGTAGGTCATCGACCCGCGCTGGTAGTCCTGCCGCACCCCACCGGGCACGGCGTACTCCCCGGAGCGCGGGTAGCCCAGCGGGCTGTTCTCCCAGCCGAGGGTGGCGTAGCGCTCACCGATGGCGCCCTTGACATCCTGCGCGCCGGTGCCGGGCGTCCAGTAGACGAGGGCGCCCTGGTAGCGCTGCACCACTCCCCCGTCGCGCAGGCGGATCTCGTCGCTGGTCGGGTAACCGAGCGGGGAGTTCTCCCAGCCCCTCGCCGCGTACAGCTCGCGGATCGCCCCCTCCACGACGTGCGCTCCCGTGGCGGGCGTCCAGTAGACGAGGCCGCGGTCGAATCGCTGCACCCGGCCGCCGTCGCGGACGGGGAACTCGTCGCCGTCGGGCAGCCCCAGGCGGGAGCGGCCGGCGCCGGCGGCGTCGTAGGCCGCCTGGATGGCGCCCTTGACGACGGACGTGCGCCCGTCGGGGCCGGTGTAGGTGGTCGAGCCGTCGGTGTTGCGCACCGGGGCGCCCGGCGTCACGGGCGTCCTGGTGGGCGTCGGCGTCGAGGTGGGCGTCGAGGTGGGCGTCGCGGTCGGCCTGGGCGTCGTCGTCCTGCTGGGCTTCGGCGTGGCCGTCGGCGTCGGCGCGCTCGTCGGCGCGCTCGTGGGTGCGGACGTCGGTGCGGACGTCGGTGCGGACGTCGGTGCGGACGTCGGTGCGGACGTCGGTGCGGACGTCGGTGCGGACGTCGGTGCGGACGTCGGTGCGGACGTCGGTACCTGGCTGGGCGTGCTGGTCGGCGTGCTGGTCGGCGTGCTGGTCGGCGTGCTGGTCGGCGTGCTGGTCGGCGTGCTGGTCGGCGTGCTGGTCGGCGTGCTGGTCGGCGTGCTGGTCGGCGTGCTGGTCGGCGTGCTGGTCGGCGTGC